>JBJMGJ010000140.1:0-15201 GCA_045807965.1 Bryobacteraceae bacterium
GTTGCCTGTCGCCGCCCTGGGCATGTTCGTCGCCCGATCCCGCCAATCGCCCGTCGTACTTTCAACCGCTTTGGCCTCGTTTTGGCTATGCGCGGGTTTTTTCGCCATCGACAGCGAGGTCTCGAGCATTGGCGCGAGGTTCACTGGCATTACGCTCGGTTTTCTCCTGCCTTTTGCGCTTGCGGCCCTGGATAAGGACGACAAGGAAGACTCGAGAACCGTGTCCGCAACGGCCCTCGCAGTGTTCGGCGCAGACGGTACCGCCTATTTCGGCATCGCCTACGCGCTGCTGCGGCGGGACTTCCACCAATGGCTCGGCTTGCTTGCTGTCTGCGTGGCGGCAACATATCTTGCACTGGCAGCTCTTACCCGCAGGCGGATCTCGCCTCGCGCAGGCGCTGATTTGAGGCCATTGCTCTTCCAAATAGGTATGGCAATCGCGTTCATCACTCTTGCCATACCTATTCAGTTAACCGGTTTCCGCATCACCGTGGGGTGGGTCCTGCAAGCCACGTTACTCACCTGGCTCGGGGCGAGATATCATTCGCCTCGCGCGTACGCCGCTGGTGCCATCGTGTTTTCTCTGGTTGCGTTGCGATTGATGGGTTCGGACGCCTGGCTGTACCGCTCAAGCACAGATGTTCCAACCGTATTGTTCAATGCGCGTTTTCTTGCGTTTGCGGTTTCGGCTCTTTGCGCCTTCACCGCCGCAAGGTGGGCAGTCAGTTTCAGCCGCAGACTTGCCCTCGGTGAATACCTGGGTGCGCACATAGCGCTGCTGGCAGGGCTTACGCTCGAAGTAGTGATGTGGGTTACGAGGAACGCTCCCGCTTCGAACCGGATCAGCGCCGAAACGTTTTCAGTCTCCCTCCTCTATGGCATCTATGCCGTCGTTCTTGTCAGCGCTGGGGTAGCCACTCGCACTGCCGTGAATCGTATCAGCGGCCTGAGTCTGATCGGGTTCGTAATCGCAAAGCTATACCTGTTCGACGTCTGGCAACTGGACCGGGTGTATCGGATCGCGGCGTTTGTTGCCTTGGGGATTCTGCTGATTAGCACGTCGTTCCTATACTCTCGGTATCGACACGTGCTGGAAGCTTTACTTCGCAACGATGATACGGCTTCTTAGTGGGTTCCTGCTGCTCGCGAGCGCACTCTCTGCCGCATTCGATCCGGGTGCGTGGGCATTTCGGCGTCAAGTCAACGCTGTTCAAGGTCCTTTCAACGTTTTGGACCTCGATTCGAGTGTTTATCGAATCTCAAGATCGCAGTTGAACGATTTGCGCCTGCTCCGATCGGGAACAGAAGTCCCGTATATCCTGCGAGTCTTGTCCGGCGCCCGGGAGAACGAGCTATTTAGGCCGGTCATAACAGACCGGGTCGTCATCCCTGGCCTGGGTGCTCAAGCGGTTCTCGAGATTGCCGGTCATGGTCCACATAACCGCATCACTATCGATACAGATAAAATCAACTTCAGACAGCAGGTCCGGATCGAAGCGAGTAACGATCGTCACCGTTGGGCATTGGTCCGATCAGACGGTACCATCTTCGACATTTCGACCGGCGACCAGCATGCTTCGAACCTTTCCGTTTCGTATCCCGAGTCTACGGCCCGTTACCTTCGTGTGACTGTCGAGGGCTGGAATGCTCCAGGCGCGCTTCGGTCGGTCGAGATGAGTTCCGTCAGAGTCTTCCCGCCCCAGCGGGAGGTCATCGCAGATCAGCAAGGAAATGGAACGCCAGACAAAAAAAGTCGCGCGACCATTTTCGATTTTGATTTCGGGTTCGAGCGACCGTTCGATCAAATCTCATTCCAGGTCGGGTCTGGGTTTTTCTCCCGCCAGATCACTGTGTCTGTCAGTCGCGACCAAAAGAGTTGGGCGGCCGCCGGGTTTGGGAACATCGAGCGGACGGAAGATCGAGAACGGCTGTCGGTGCGGCTTCCCGAAGCGTGGACACGTTACGCCCGAATCGCGATCAGTAACGAAGACAATCCTCCCCTGTCAATCCATCATGTTCGGGTGGAAGCAGCCAAGAGGCAGATCATCTTCCCGGCCGAGGAAGCCGGTTCCTACTGGCTTTATTCCGGAAACGCCAAAGCGCGGCCGGTTGAGTACGACCTGCGAACCGTTCTTCCAGTTAAATTGAACATGCTTGCCGCTAGCTTCGGCAAACTCCAGAACAACCCCAGCTACCGGACTCCTGAAGTTCCGATCACCGAAAGATCGCCGTGGCTTCTGCCCACCCTGCTCATCGTTCTCGTTCCAGTGCTTGGCCTCGTCGCGTTCAGAATGTTGCGGCAGGTAAACACCTCGGCATAGACCCGATCCATCGGATCTCGCTATGGTTTTCGGCAGAGCTCGCGCAACTGCTCAGTGTAGGGTGCGCACGCTACACCCTTTTCGGTGATGATCGCCGACACGTAGCGATTCGGAGTGACATCGAACGCGGGGTTCGCCACTTTGATTCCTTCGGGCGCGATTGACAATCCAGCGATGTGAGTCACTTCTCTTCCTGCGCGCTCTTCAATGGGAATCGTATCCCCTGTGTCAAGGGTCAGGTCCAGCGTAGAGATCGGTGCTGCGACATAGAACGGAACATTATTCTCTTTGGCCAAAACAGCAAGCCCGTAGGTGCCCACCTTATTGGCAACGTCCCCGTTTGCCGCGATCCTGTCCGCACCCACCACCACGCAACCGATTCGGCCAGCCTTTAAGAAATGACCAGCCATATTGTCTGTGATCAGAGTGGTGTCGATGCCGTCTCGCTGTAACTCCCAGGCGGTAAGCCGGGCGCCTTGCAGGAAAGGTCGCGTTTCGTCGGCAAAGACGTCGATCTTCTTGCCCTGTCTCACGGCGGCGCGTACAACGCCAAGGGCGGTGCCAAAGCCGGCAGTGGCAAGAGCACCGGCATTGCAGTGAGTCAGAACAGTTTTGCCGTCGGGCACCAGCGGCGCACCGAAGCTTCCAATCTTTTCATTGATCGCAAGGTCTTCATCCCGGATACGCTGGGCCTCGAGTACGAGCCGTTCGCGAATAGCATCAGGCTCAGAACCGCGCATGGAGGCGTAGACCTGCTTCATGCGGTCGATGGCCCAGAACAGGTTCACAGCTGTTGGCCGTGTCCGCGCCAGAGTTTCACAGATGACTGGCAGTTCGGCCTCAAGGTCGCCCGCCCGCATGGCTCCGAGAGCCACACCCATGGCCGCCGCAACACCGATCGCCGGCGCTCCCCGGATCACCATGCTCCGGATCGCATCGGCAACTTCGATATAGGTCGTGCATGTAACGAAGGTGACTTCGCCCGGCAGCTTGGTTTGATCGATCATGATCACGCCTCGCGGCGTCCATTCGATCGTCTCTACTTTGTTTTGGATTAGAACCGTGGAACTCATTTATCTGGATGAAATTTCGAAATGACTAGGGCGACGACGAAGACCGAGTTATAGGCTCCGTGCATCACCGTACAAGGAATGATGGAATTGGAACGCGCGCGCACCCAGCCGAGCACCATCCCCACGAGGGAGACGGCTACGGCATATTGCCATGCGAACGAGTATTCAGGCGCGTGTAACGATCCGAAAACCGCACCGGTAATGACAATGCCAGCGAGCGTACCCAGCGATCGCGTCAGCAACGGCTGGAGAAAGCCACGAAAGACCAATTCTTCAAAGAACGGCGCCAGTGTTATTGCCATCAGACCGAATAACGACAACAGGATGGGAGAGCCCATCAGGCTTTCTACGGGAGACGGCACCTTTGGTGTGTGAACCAAAGCTGCCAGTGCGGAAACAACAAACGCGAGTAAGATGCCTCCGAGCCCAACCAGCAAGAGATTGAATCTCGCTGGACACCAGCCGAGAGACGGTAATACCGGTCTGCCATGGCGGAGCCCAAGAACGATGCGGAAGCTGAGATACACTGCCGCGTAAAGCGCGATCTGGGTGGGCAGCAGCAACTGGGCTTCGTCCCGCCGCAACCCAGGAAGCGCGAAAACGAGCCCGGCTGCTATCACGAGGATGACCGAGACAAAGGCTATTAATAATCCCAAGAACAGCGCCAGATCCACGTATCCCCAAAACGGCTCTCTTTCTGGCGCGGGAGCTTCTGGAACCGGCTCAACAAGCGGAGCCGATTCAATAGGGATCAGATCGTCGCTCTCAGGCGGCATGGCCCGCTCCCACCACTTTGAGTAGTGCTCTGGCCGTGTGGCTTCGCGCATTGCGCATCAACTCTTCCGGAGTACCAACCCCGATGATTTGCCCGCCCGCCTCGCCGCCTTCCGGTCCCAGGTCAATCAGGTAATCGGCACTCTTGATGATGTCGAGATTATGCTCGATGACGAGTACCGTGTTCCCAAGATCGACGAGCCGCTGCAATACGGCAAGCAGATGGCGCACATCCTCGAAGTGCAGCCCCGTCGTCGGTTCGTCCAACAGGTAGAAGGTACGTCCCGTTTGCCGCTTGCTTAGTTCTTTGGCTAGCTTGATGCGCTGGGCCTCGCCGCCCGACAGTGTCGTCGAAGATTGGCCGAGATGTATGTACCCCAACCCGACATCAGCCAGAGTCTCCAGTTTGACTCGAATCTGCGGAATGTTTTGCAGCATCTCGAGCGCTTCGTCGACTGTGGACTCCAGCAGATCGGCAATGCTTTTGCCTTTGTACTTCACCTGGAGGGTTTCCTGGTTATAGCGGCGTCCACGGCACACATCGCACGTCACATAGACGTCGGGCAGGAAATTCATTTCGATGCGTTTGAGGCCGTCGCCCTGACAGGCTTCGCATCGTCCGCCCTTCACGTTGAAACTGAAACGACCAGCCTTATACCCGCGCTCACGCGATTCCGGGAGCATCGCGTAGATATCCCGAATCAGAGAAAAAACCCCGGTGTACGTGGCGGGATTCGAACGCGGCGTTCGCCCGATAGGAGACTGGTCGATCTCGACGACCTTGTCGATGTTGTTCAACCCGGAGAGAGACGCATGCTGGCCGGGATCCTCTCTCGACCCGTAAATTTCCTTCGCAAGCGCGCGATACAGAATGTCGTGAATCAGGGTAGATTTCCCGCTTCCCGAGACACCCGTAACGACGGTCAAGGTGCCGAGCGGAAAATCCACATCCACATTCTTCAGGTTGTGCTCTGTTGCATCCCGGAGAGACAATTTGAGGCCATTCCCAGCGCGCCTTACTGGTGGCGTGGCAATAGCCATCTTCCCCGAAAGATACTGACCGGTAAGAGATTTAGGCGCGGCCATGACTTGCGCTGGGCTACCTTGAGCGATCAATTCGCCGCCGAGGCGTCCCGCATAGGGCCCCAGATCGATTACGTAGTCGGCCCGTTCGATCGTCTCGGCATCGTGTTCCACGACGAGAACCGTGTTTCCCAGATCGCGAAGATGATGCAGAGTATCGAGCAGGCGCGCGTTGTCCCGGGCGTGCAATCCAATGGAAGGTTCATCCAAGACGTAGAGCACACCACGCAACTTGGACCCGATTTGGGTGGCTAACCGGATCCGTTGTGCTTCACCGCCCGATAGCGTCGCGGAAGATCTCGCGAGACTCAGGTAATCCAAACCGACAGCACAGAGAAACTCCATGCGGTTTCGAATCTCTTCGACAACCCGACCGATGACTTGCAACTCTCGAGGGGAAAATTGCCAATCCTTGACGATGGGCAACGCTCGGGCAATCGGGATATCAACGAAGTCGGCGACCGAAAGGTTTTTCACCGTGACCGCAAGGCTCGAAGGCTTCAATCGTTGTCCCTGGCAATCGGGACAGACGGTGGGGGACATGTACTCCATGAGCCACTCGCGATACCCTTCACTCGCGCGCTCGTAGTTTTCTTTCAGGATCTTTAGAACGCCTGGAAATTCGGCATTCCCCTGGATCAGAAGGTTGCGACTTCGCTTTGGTAAATCGTCAAACGGGACAGAAAGATCGATCTTCAGCTTTTCGGCGGCCTCGGTGAGAGCCGAAATCATATACGAAGAACTAGAACCTGGCCCCAGACCGCCGTCAAGGAGTGCCTTCGACGGATCTGCGATCACTTTTACGGGATCGAAGGCCCATTTGCTTCCGACACCGTTGCAGCCTTCACAGGCGCCATACGGGCTGTTGAAGGAAAAGGACCGAGGCTCCAACTGAGGAATGCTGGTTCCGTCATTGGGGCAAGCCAGTTTCTCCGAGTAGAGTGTCTCCGGGCCATCCACGACAGCGATAATGACCAGCCCGTCCGCCCATTTCACCGCGGTTTTGATTGAATTTTCAAGGCGCTGCTCGACGCCCGATTTCACAACCAGACGGTCGATCACGACTTCAATCGTGTGATTCTTCCGTTTATCGAGGCGTACGGGTTCATCGAAAGTGCGCATCTCGCCGTCGACACGGGCGCGAAATCCGGCCTTCGCGATAGCTTCGATTTCCTTTTTGTATTCACCCTTTCGCCCCCGCGCAATCGGGGCCATCACCATGATCCGCTCGCCCTGATGTTGGGTAATTGCCTTTTCGAGAATCTGATTCGCAGTTTGCCGGGCGATTTCCGCCCCACAGAGCGGGCAATGCGGGATTCCCACTGAGGCATAGAGCAGTCGGAGGTAGTCATAGATCTCCGTCACGGTGCCGACTGTGGATCGCGGACTGCGGGTCGTCGTTTTCTGCTCGATCGAAATGGCGGGACTCAAGCCGTCGATGGAATCGACCTCGGGACGCTCCATCTGGTCCAGAAATTGGCGCGCATACGGAGAGAGCGTTTCGACATAGCGCCGTTGCCCTTCGGCGTAGATTGTGTCGAATGCCAATGAGCTCTTTCCCGAGCCGCTTAACCCCGTGATAACGGTAAACGTATTCCGTGGGATGTCGACGCTAATGTTTTTCAGATTATGTTGGCGTGCGCCATGCACGGAAATACGTTCGAGCATGAAAGGGAAGCTGCTTCTATTGTCAACCAGCCCTGATTTTCGGTCCGATTCAGCGGCTACACATTCGATCGCCGAGTAGTGGAAATCCACTGAACGTTACACTTAGGCAAGGCCGATGGCTAAACACTTCAGAGATCTCTCTGAACAGGAAGTTCTGGCGCTCGCGATCGCTCTCGAGGATGAGGACAGCCGTATTTACGGCGAATTCGCCGAAGGGCTCGCTGAAAATTATCCATCAACGGCAAGACTCCTCCGTGAGATGCAGCAGGAGGAAGAAGAGCATCGGTCAAGTTTGACCGCTCTCTATCACTCGCGATTCGGCGAACGCGTGCCTCTCGTCCGACGCCAGGATATCCGTGGATTCGTTTCTCGGCCGCCCGTCTGGCTCATCGAGCCGATCGGTCCCAAGATGGTCCGTCGGGCGGTACTGTCCATGGAGTCCGAAACCCGCGAATTCTACGCCGCGGCGATTAAGAAGGTTACGGATGCCGCCACCCGAAAGCTGCTTTCAGACCTCTCCGAAGCCGAACTGAAGCACACTGCCACCGCGGAAATGGTCGAAAAACAATACATCACGCCCGAGACGCAGAAAGTCGAGGCGACAGTCCGGAAACGCGCCTTCGTCTTGCAGTTCGTGCAGCCTGGTCTCGCCGGGTTAATGGATGGTTCGGTCTCCACCTTGGCGCCGCTTTTTGCCGCTGCCTTCGCAACACACCAAAGCTGGGACGCGTTTCGCGTTGGACTCGCAGCCTCGATTGGCGCGGGCATTTCGATGGCTTTCGCCGAGGCGCTTTCAGATGATGGTTCGCTTACAGGCCGAGGTAGGCCGGTGGTTCGCGGCATTGTGACAGGCGCAATGACGACAATTGGCGGCATCGGGCATACCTTGCCTTACCTGATCTCGAATTTCCACCTTGCGACAACGGTCGCGGTGGTTGTGGTCGTCGTGGAACTCGCGGCTATCAGCTGGGTTCGCAACCATTACATGGAAACCCCGCTGCTCCGCGCTGCCATGCAGGTCGTATTGGGCGGAGCGTTGGTATTTGCCGCCGGTATCTGGATAGGAAGTTCTTAAGTTAAATGATCGAGTACGAAACGGCGAATGCCGAAGTCCGCGCGGTCTTCGATGACATTATGGCCACCCGGAAGGTGGATTCGGTGAACAATTTCTGGAAGGCTCTGGCCATGCATCCCCCTACGTTGCGGCGCACCTGGCAGAGCTTGAAAGAAGTAATGGCTCCCGGGGCACTTGATCCGCTTGTCAAAGAGATGATCTACCTTGCCGTGAGCGCAACGAATCAGTGCCAGTACTGCATGGCGTCCCACACGGCCGGGGCGCGGAATAAAGGCATGACGGACGAGATGTTGGGTGAACTGATGGCCGTCATTGGATTGGCAAATCAGACCAACGCCTTGGCCGTCGGTTTCCGAGTTCCCATTGATGACCAATTCAAGACGGATTCGTAGGCGGAGCCGATTGACGCAGTGAGTACACACCGCACCATGCTGGGCGGGCGCGTGACCCGCGGCTCGGTTCCAAAAGGTGAAAACGGCCGCGGTATCTGCCGCTGGTGCAACCTGGAGGTGCCTCCGGGACGCTGGAGTTTCTGTTCCGAATGGTGTGTCGAAGAATGGCGGCTGCGTACCGATGCCGGCCACCTACGCCAGCGAGTGTTCGAACGCGACAAAGGAATTTGCGCGGCTTGTGGGCTGAACTGTGTTGCCGAGTTTTCCCGCCTGCGCAAACTCAGAGGAGCGGCACGCCAGCGGGCCATCGCGGAATGGCAAATTGGAAGCCGCAAATCCATCTGGGACGCGGATCATATTGTTCCGGTCGCAGAGGGCGGCGGCGAGTGCGACCTTGCCAACCTCCGCACCCTTTGCTTGAAATGTCATAGGACCTGTACGGCGCAGCTTCGATCGAGGTTACGAAAACGGCAGGCATCCGATACCAGCTAGGCCGGTTGTGCTTGGGCTCGCTGTATCGTCAGGCTTCGCCCGTATACTTCCTTGAATGCGCGCGCCGCTTCATTTGCGGCCCAGATCTCCAGGCTTGTCTCGTCCCCCGAAGAAGCCAGCAGCTGAACATTGGTCTCCTTCAGCCGCCCAGACAAGTCTCTAATCTTCTGCTCATGACTTCGATCCAGGCTATCGGCTAATCGCAGTAGCGGAGTGAGGCTGGTTACGATCCGCTTGGATTCGCCATCAAGTTCGTCAAAATACGTTTTCTTCGGCTGCGGCAAAGCTTTCCGGTGAAAGCGGCAAAGTGCCGCAATCGCAAGCTTTTCCCGATTGGTAAAGCCAGGCAGGTCGGAATTGGCGACAAGATAGGCGGAGTGCTTATGATGACCGGTTCCGCTCACGAAGTGCCCGATATCGTGAATCAGTGCCGCGGCTTCCAGGAGCTTGCCGGCCGAGGGAGGGAGCCGGTGAATGGGCTGGAATATCTCGAAGATCCGTCCCGCGAAAAACGCGACGTGACGGGCGTGTTTCATGTTGATCGCGTACTTGCCGCCCAGTGCTTCGACCTGCGCCCGCTCATCGTCCGAAAGGCGGCTGGCTTCGAGTCCGATGCCGCGGGCCGCGAGATCCGCAACGATGCCGTCTCGAACGCCGGCCGAACAGTAGAACAGGGAAGACTGTTGGAAACGTTCCAGTATCCGAAGAAATACGGCCGCGCCGGCAATAATGATCTCAGCCCGCCGAGGGCCAACGCCAACCATCTTCTTCCGCTGCGCCAGGCTGCTTCCCGCGACGGCTGAATAGAAGGCACGGATATCGCGAGTCGAGGCTCGCACCCGGTCGGCTTCGTCACGCCTCGTGCGAGGAATCTGGTTAATGGCGCACACGAGAGCGGCAGCCGACGCGGACGTGCCGATGGCCCGATCGAACTTCTTATCCGCGTGCTGCTGGCAGAAGGGTTGGAATTTTTCCGCAATGAAGGAATCGAGACGCTGTAGGTCTACGGGCGCCGGCGGATCGTTCCGTAAAAACATTTCGGTCAGGCGAACCGCACCGAGAGGTTTCGAAACTGCATCGATGATCTCGGATCCACGACTGATGATGAGTTCGGCGCTCCCACCACCGACGTCAATGGTGAGCGTGAGTTCTTTGGGTCTCGGCCAACGCGACTCCACTCCAAGGTGGATCAGTCTGGCTTCCTCCGGCCCGGAAATGATCTCCACATTGGTGCCGAGAACGTCCCTGGTCCTTTGCAGGAAATCGCGTTGATTGCTTGCGTCTCGAACTGCGCTTGTGGCGACGGCCCGGACGCCGGCTACGTTCAACCGTGAATACGTGCCCGCCATGCGCGACAGCGTGGCAAGAAGCAACTGGAAGGCTTCCGCACTGATTTGTCCGGATCGGAACACACTCTCCCCGAGCCTGATCACTTCACGATCCTCGGCCAGGATTGTCGTTTCGGCGCCAGCAACTTCTGCGGCGAGCATGCGCACCGAATTACTACCTATATCCACCGCGGCGTATCGAGCCATAATTGCCTCTTTATAGTAGGCATGAGGTCACAATGTAAAGCCCGCCGTTAAACTGAATAGTGGTCATGCATGCTTTCTTTGAGCCGAGGAAAGGCTCTGCCCGTTTTCTATTCGATCGCGTTTCCTCTTTCCCGAAGGCATGAAGTTTCTTCTTCATCCTGTTGCAAGCCAATATCGGAACTGGATGCTTCGCTGGGAAAACCAGCTTTGCTTTCGATCCACCGATCGGGTGGCCCGTCCGTTCGAATATGGCGTCGAGTGGAGCCAAGGCTGGCCATTCGCGAAAGAATGCCTGCAAGACGCTGAAAGCGAACAGGATTTCATCCTTCGTTTGAACCAGAAGGCAATGGAGGGAAGCGAAGAATTCTTTAGCTATAAAGCTCCATCGGAATTTTCGCTGGACGCCGATTGGCTCTCTTTTCAATCTCCCGTAACAACTCCGTACAAGGAAAACAACACCGTGCGCGGACTCTGGTTTCCGGCAAACAAGCCAAATGGCAAGGCCGTGGTTGTTCTGCCGCACTGGAATTCCAAACTTCCTCAGCAGAACGCCCTGTGCGCCGGTCTGCAACGCCTTGGAATCAGCGCTCTCCGGATGAGCCTGCCGTATCACGATGGGCGCATGCCCGCCGGTCTGGCCCGAGCGGACTACGCGATGTCAGCGAACATTTGCAGAACCATCGATGCCACCCGGCAGGCGGTCATCGATACTCGCGCCTGCTTTGATTGGCTTGAGCGGCAGGGATTCCGCGACCTCGGGCTTATCGGTACAAGCATTGGTTCGTGCTATGCGTTCCTGGCGGCTGCCCATGACGACCGCATCAAAGTGAACGTATTTAATCACTGCTCTACGTACGTGGCCGATGTTGTCTGGGAGGGGCTGTCGACCCGGCACATCCGGCAAAGCCTGGAAGGGGCGATTGACCTTGACACACTGCGGAAGCTCTGGTTGTGTATCAGCCCGCCCAGCTACTACGATCTGTTCACGACCCGGAAAAAGCGCTCGAAGTTCATCTACACGCGTTTCGACACGACATTCCCTGTCCACCTCTCGCGCCAGGTGATTGAGGGAGCCCGGCGCGCACAGTGGGACCACGCGGTAGCGGTCCTTCCGTGCGGCCATTACACGATGGGCGAGTTCCCGTTCAAATACGTGACGGGCTATCAGATTTGTTCTTTTGTGAAGCGAAATCTGTAGCGCGGAATCTCTAAAGGAATGAAGAAATGAGTTGCTGCCGCCCAATTTACAGAGCTGCACTCCTGGTGCAGTGCGCGTCTTTGCTCGTCGTATCACAGGGTTTCGCTCAGCAGCCGGGGCAAAGCGTCGCTCCTCCTCAACGGCCGGTCATATCGGTTCAGCCCGCCATGCCTCCTCAGGCAGGCGATCCTTCTTACAGAGGCAGCGTGGCACAAGGCGAAGCGTCTCCGACGCCTATGCCGCTCAGTTTGGGTGAAGCGATCGGCCGCGGGCTGAAAGCAAACCTTGGTTTGTTGACTAGCATGGAAGCAAGTCGGGAAAGCCGTGCACAGAGGCTGCGGGCGTTGAGCGCTTTATTGCCGAGGCTTACTGGCCAAGTCAGCGCAACCGAACAACAGTTAAACCTGCAGGCATTGGGGTTCCTTGTTTCGCCCCCGCCAAGCGCCGGATTCACTATTCCGAACATTGTCGGTCCGTACGGATACCAAACAGCGGCAGTCAATGCACAGATGTCGCTTTTCGATTACAGCTCCATCAGCAACTTCAAAGCTTCGCGGGAAAATATCAAGGCAGCTGCGCTCTCGGTTCAGAATGCGCGAGACCTGGTGGCGCAAGCGGTCGGGAACGCATATTTGCAGATCATTGCGGATGCCGCCCGGATCACCGCAACCCAAGCTGAAATCGATGCCGACATGGCAGTGTATACGAATGCATCTCGCCGCCACGAAGCGGGAACGGCCATTGGCATTGACGTACTTCGGTCTCAGGTTGAACTCAAGCAGCGCCAGCAAACGTTGATTGCGGTAAAAAACCAATTTGAGAAGGACAAACTGACCTTGGGTCGCGTGATCGGGCTACCGATCGGCCAGGATTTCACCGTTGCCGATCCGGCGCCTTCGGTCCCGCTCGAAACCATGAGCCTGAAGGATGCTCTGGGGAACGCATATGAACACCGCGCGGACTTCCAAGCCGCGAAGTCCCGTGTGATTGCCGCTGAGTTTACGCTGCGCGCCGCCAGAGCAGAGCGCTATCCAACGTTGACGGCAAGCGGCTATTACGGTGCGCAAGGATTGCGGCTGTTTACCAACTCGCACGGCGTGTTCAACGCGACTGGCACTGTCCAATTCAATATCTTTGATGGCGGACGAATCAAAAGCGATATTCTCGAGAGCGATTCCGAGCTGCAGAATCGCCGGAATGAGCTTGAAAACTTGCGCGGCCAAGTCGATTATGAAGTCCGCAATGCTCTGCTCGACTTAACCGCGGCTAGCACGCAGGTAGACGTTGCGAAGAGCAACACGGAATTGGCAAATCAGACGCTTCAGCAAGGCCGAGACCGGTTCGCAGCCGGAGTGACGAATACCGTTGAAGTGGTTCAGGCCCAACAAGCCGTCGCTGATGCTAATGAGAGTCTGATCTCCGCGCAATATCAGTACAACGTGGCGAAAGTCGCTCTGGCTCGCGCCTTGGGTTTAGCGGAAGAAAATATCGGGTTTTACTTCAACGCTAAGCCGTAACGACGGTCGGCGCGGCAGGAAGTTAAAAGCAGAATTGCTTCTAATGACCGACCCGCCCGTCTTCGGTCAACACGAGAGATAGGACACAGTCCGTAAACTGTGCGGCGGTGACATGCCAGCAATCGACCGAGAACCGTTAACAGCCACGGGCTAACGGTTTTTCGTCAACTTGACGGGATTGCGAAAGCCGCAGTTGAGAACGCGACTCCACACCAGTCGGTTCAATCGTTCGGATGGCCGACCGGCTCAGGAACAGCAGTTCTCTGCGTAACGTGAAGCGTTGTGGCAAATCTTGCAAAGGTGGGTCGTGCCTGAACATAGCGGTCTCGCTGACTCGTTCGCACCCAAGAGCACGAAAGATGCGTACGCAAACTCGCGATCCTCGGGTTTCACTGACGTCAGCAATGGACGAAGCTTGTCCAAACCCGCAATTTTGTTCAGTTCCAGTTGCGGCTGTTGTTGATGTTCGTAAACAGAGCGCCTACGCCCGTCGCGGCGGGCCCCAAGATGAGTGGAGTGATTGAGCTTAGCTTGTCCCAAAAATCCTTCGGGTCTTTCGAATCTCCCATAGCCCAGTTCCGCTTGTCGATGCTTATTATCGCTGAACGACTAACTTGGAGGCATGTGAACGGCACGGCGAGAAGATTACGATCAATAAACCACCTCGCGT
Organism: Bryobacteraceae bacterium; assembly: GCA_045807965.1. Lineage (GTDB taxonomy): Bacteria > Acidobacteriota > Terriglobia > Bryobacterales > Bryobacteraceae > Bog-105. The sequence goes on from JBJMGJ010000140.1 coordinate 13,799, forward strand.
CCGTACTTCACTTAGACAAGAAGTCGCCAACTCGCTGATCTGGCGTCGTCCGAACTTCGCGTTTGAGTCGCGAACGCTCCGCTCAGGAGGACCCGCCCCCACCCCCATGCCCTTTTTCGCAACCTCCTGCCTCGGGGTCGGGTAAAGTCTAAGCCTCCGCGCCGGCTAGTTGACGCCCCGCTGCTCTTGATTCCGGTCACATGAAGGAAAGCGAGATGTTCGGAGGCGCGTCACACGGCAAGATGGCGGCGGAGGGTCGGGAAATGCACTCTGATTTGCCGCCCATATCTGTGATGGAAGCGCAATCCCGGTATCCCATCCGGGACTCCTGACTGGCTCCGTCAAGTCCGTCTACCGCCGGCACTCCAGTTGATAATCTCAAGGGCTTTCCCGCCATACAACTCGGCTGAAACACAACAGGACAGAGTGTAAGATATTGCATGGTCGCCCCCGAGGCGGCAAGTTGGCGCAAGTGCGATCAGAGGTCCTTGCTTCTCGAGTATTCGTGCGATGGCTCGCCCGCGGCTTCGGTCAGTGCGAAAGCGGCGGAGTGGGCGAATGACAATCTGGCGAGTGGCGGGCGCGCCGCAGCCTGACTGCTGCTGTGAAATTCGATGACGATGCCAACCTATTCGCCGGAGCAGATTCGTGCGCAACTCGGCAAATTGCTGGCTAGCAGCGTATTCGCAAGTGCTGGGAAGATACGGCGGTTCCTCGAGTTCACGGTCGAGCACGCTATCGAATCGCCTCAGGAGTCCCTGAAAGAAATCGCTATCGGGAATGCGTTGTATGACCCGAATGGCGGGTTCGATCCACGTCTAAGTGCCGTTGTTCGGGTAGACGCCACTCGCCTTCGCAGCAAACTCCGTGAGTACTACGTTACGGAGGGTCTCGAGGATGCGTTGGCGATTGACCTGCCGAAAGGCACGTACACGCCCGGGTTCCGCCTGAACGGACCGAAAACTCCAAATCCCGAACCCGCCGTTGAAACAGGTCCGTCCATCGTCGTCCTGCCATTCACAAATCTCAGTCCTGAGCCGAGCGATTACTTCAGTGACGGCCTGACGGAAGAGATCATCCATGCCTTGTCTTCAGTACGAGGAATGCGAGTCGTTGCCCGTACGTCTTCGTTCGCTCTGAAGCACAAGAATGCGGACGTGCGTGAAGTTGGCAAGATCCTGAGCGTCGATTTCGTATTGGAAGGAAGCGTCCGCCGATCCTCAGATGCGTTGCGAGTAACAGCACGCCTGGTAAGTGCGGAGGACGGTTATCAGTTGTGGTCGCAACGCTATGACCGGCAGGTTCATGACATCTTCGCAGTGCAGGACGACATCGCCCGTGAAATCGTGACCATGCTGCAGGCCGGGCCGGTCGCTTCAGCACCTGTTCGTACGGTCAGGCCA
>JBJMGJ010000141.1:0-8834 GCA_045807965.1 Bryobacteraceae bacterium
GAGCGTTGAACCTCGTAGAATCCCTCACGCTTCAGATCGAAGGCGAAAGCTTTGGTGGATTCCGCCAAACTCAGCTCATGCTTTCCATCCGGACCAATCACGTCCGCGGCCGTGCCTTCGATCCGGGTCTGGCGCAAAGGTACGGCGGTTCCGCCGATCACGCTGCTTGGCCCTACACCTTTACGCGAAAGATAGCGGGCTGTTTGTACCACGAAGGGGAGAAATGAAGCGTGCAAAGGAAAGTCATTGCTGGAGTTGTCGATGGTCGAAGTAAACGTCAGCGTTCGGCCTTCTCCCATACGTTCTTCTACCAGCAGGGGCGTATTATCGGCCAGCTTCGCAAGGATGTGAGCATCCGGTTTGGGAGTGATGCGATTGGTTTGGAAGAACTGGACGTTCTCAAAACGGCCTGCGCCTGTGAGCGCGGAGTGCTGCGTATCGACAAAACCAACGCCCTGGATGGTTCGGTTTTCAGACGTCCTCAGCGGAGAAAGGGGAACCCGACCAGCCCGGCCGGTTGACGGACCCAGAATCACCAGCGCGGATCCTCCGCGCTGAACGTAGCCGCAGATCTCCTGAGCGGTCTTGTCGTTCAGACTTCCGGCGTCGTTCAGGACAACGAACGCATACTTTGAGAAGTCTTTCCCTTCGGCCTGCTCCAGAGGGAACGGTTCGGCAATAAGACCCGTGTCCGCGGCCGAATCGATTGCGGCTTTGTAATAGAAAGCCTCGCGGGCGTTCCCGGCCGCATACAGAAACAGCACACGACGAGGATCGGCTCGTTCCACCGAAAAGTTGAATTCGTCGTCGTTTGGCAGAGAATCGTGCGGCTCGATGCTCACCTTTCCCCGGTGCTGACCATACGGCACATCGAACGCCAGGAATTCCGCTTGCGCCCGGCCGCCGGGAGGGACGGTCACGTTCTTCGATCCGATTACTTTTCCATCGAGTGAAACGATGATCTTGCGGGGTGCTTCGCCCGTCTGCCAGCCGGCGACAGTGGCCGTCAGCTGAGTGTGCTTTACGTCATAGACATGAGGCGAGGTCACGACGCTCTCTACGGCCCAGTTCGGCAAACTCGCGCTGCCTACTGCGTGGATCTGTAGCTTTGCATCGGGCCCCAGGGTCAAATCTCTGAAACTGGCCGGCATGGACGTCTGCTGCATGTCGCTAAACAGATGCACATTCAACTGCATGCCCGTTGTCTGCGCCTCGACCCGCAACGCCCGCGTAAGCTCGCCGAAGGAACTCGCCTCGTCCGTGGGCCGAATGGTCTGGATTGCCGCTTCCAGTGCGGCGTGGTTTGGTTCCGGGCCGGCTAGACTTTCGACACGCGAATCAAGCGCCACGACTTGGCCGATCTCGGCGCCGCCCAGATTGTGAAGGACTCGGAGCGCTTCCGCTTTCGCCTGCTCCAAATCGTTCGCGGTTCTCATGCTAAAAGACCGATCAACGGCGAAGATCGTGAGCTTGCGCTTGCCAGCGGTTGCACTGGTCCGGTTCACAAACGGATTTGCAAACGTGAGCAGGAGTAGCGCGAGAAGAGCAAGCCGCAAAATCAAGAGCGTGATGTAGCGGAGCCGGCGGTGTTTGGTGGAGCTCTGCAGTCGTCGCTCGAAAAACATAATCGAGCTGAACGGCTGCGGATTGCGCCGATATTGCCTAAGCAAGTGCAGCCAAAGCGGGAGCCCCAGCAGCACGAGGCCCGAAAGGAACAAGGGAGACAAAAATCCCATCTAGAGCTTGCCCTCGCGCATTTTGAAATACTCGCGCAACGCGGCATCCAGCGGCTTGTCCGTCCGCAACAGAAAATAGCCTAGACCTGCACTTTGTGCTTTGGAACGCATCGCTTCGATATGCGCCGTAATCTTGCCCCGGTACTCAGTCCTTGCGTAATCGGCCGACGTTTCGATCGCTTCCTCTGTCTCCATGTCAAGAATGAGGGCCGGGCCATCCAGGACGGGCTCGATTTCACGGGCATCGAGTACGTGAAAGAGAATCAGCTCGTTTCCGCGGTACCGAAGGGGCTCGACGGTTTTGATCACCGTCTCCGGACTTTCATAGAAATCCGATATCAGGACGGTAAGCCCGCGCCGGCGGAGCACGCGCTGCAATTCGAAAAAGGGCCGGGCGAAATCCGTTCGCTTGCCTAGGATTGCGCTATCCAGGCCATGCAAGAGGCGCACCAGCTGCCCCTGCCGCGAGGAAGGACGAACAAAATTCGTGACGTCATCCGCGAATGTGATGAGCCCCGTCCCGTCCCGCTGCAGATGCGCGAGATAGACTAGCGATGCCGCGAGAATCTTGGCGTAATCAATCTTCCGGAGCGGACCGGATCCGAAACCCATGCTGCCGCTCACGTCCAGAAGGACCATGACAGAGGTGTTCGTTTCGCCCCGGTAACGCTTTAGATACGCTTTTTCCGTTCGCGCATACACGTTCCAGTCGACATGGCGGAGGTCATCGCCGGGATTATAAGCACGGTATTCCGCAAACTCCTGACTGAATCCGAAGTCAGGGGAGCGGTGCAGGCCGGAGACGAACCCGTCCACAACCGTCTTCGCGATCAGTTCCAGATTCGAGATCTGGGCCAGAACGGAAGGATCGAGCAAGCGGTTTGTGGCGTCGACCGGCACGGTGGTGGTTTTTTATCTCAGGTGCGAGGAGCGGGTTTCGAATCGAGCAAGCGCCGCAGCAGATCATCAGTCGTGAGGCGATCCGATTCTGCGTGAAAATTCAGGAGCACGCGATGCCGGAGGATCGGTATCACCAGAGCCCGGATATCGTCGTAGGCGACATGGAACCGGCCATGCATCAGCGCTCGCGCCTTTCCGGCGAGTACCAGGAATTGCATGGCCCGCACGCTACCGCCGAAATTTACATACTTCTGTACATAATCGGGAGCGTCACCGTTCGAACCCGGACGCGTTGCTCTCACCAGATCCACGGCATACCGGGCCACTGAATCCGCAATCGGGGTCATCCGGACCAACTCCTGGAAACTGCAGATTTCATCCTTATCCGTCACAACGTCCGGCACCACCGTGCTGGTCGTGGTCGTCAAGTCTACGACTTTAAGTTCGTCTTCGGCGGGGAGATAGTCGAGCACCGTGTTGAACAGAAACCGGTCGAGCTGTGCCTCGGGAAGGGGATAGGTGCCTTCGAGTTCGATCGGATTTTGGGTTGCGAGGACAAAAAACGGCCGGTCCAGATGGTAGATATTGCCTCGCACTGTGCAGGACGCCTCCTGCATGGCTTCAAGAAGCGCCGATTGCGTCTTCGGAGGCGTGCGGTTGATTTCATCCGCTAGGAGGACGTTCGCGAAGATAGGTCCCGGCACAAACGTCCAGCGCCGGTGACCCGTGGTCGTGTCTTCTTCAATGATGTCCGTTCCCGTGATATCGGAAGGCATCAGGTCGGGTGTGAACTGAATACGGCTAAACTTCAGCCCGAGCGTCTGCGCCAGTGTTCTCACCAGCAGTGTCTTGGCAGTTCCGGGAAGTCCGGTCAGGAGGCAATGGCCGCCGACAAACAGCGAGATCAGGACATTCTCAATAACTTCGTTCTGTCCGACGATGACCTTGCCCACCTCGCGCTTAATGGCGGCATGCGTTTCCGCGAAACGCTTGAGGCGGCTCTTAAGCTCGGATGAGTCGACAACGGGTGTTGTGAGAGTTGACATTATTCCTGGCTGAGTTTCAGAAGTAACTGCTGTGCCGGCTTATACCCAGGCGCGGCCTCTAATGCTGTAAGGACTTGATCTTTCGCTTCGCCGTTACGGTGAGCGCTAAGAAGGGCTTGGGCGAGATGAAAATGAGCTTCCGCCGTATCGGCAGGTTTCAAATCTACCACGGCCTGGTACTCGCGGACGGCGCCGGTCGCGTCTGCTGATTCGAGCAGAAGCTGTCCCAGTTTCCCGTGCACGCTCTCATCCTCGGGATAGATGTACAGAAGCTTTGTCAGTGTCTTTCTTGCTTCGTCTTTCTTGCCGATCTCGCTCTCCAGCTGCGCCAGTTGCTTGAGTGTCTCAATGTTAGTTCCGCCCATTTCGCGATAGCGCTCGAGTTGGGCCACTGCCTCGGTTTTCTTTCCAGAAGCGACATAGGCCTTTGCCAGAAGCTCATAAGGGCTTCCACTCCCTGTGAATTCCGGATACCAGTCGCGGAGACTAGAGGCCTGTTTGATGATGATGTCCGGGTTCTTTCCGTCCTCACCCGCCGAAAGTGCCGCTCTCATGTCTTTTTTCCACTCGTCGAAATGCTCAGTGACGTTCGCGGTCTGCGCGTTGAGCCAAGCCATGAATTCGGTGTCGAAGGCTTTGGGAGACTCGTGCAGATTCTCCTGGATGGCTTCTTCTGTCGTCTTCCTCGCGGCAAACGAATGTATCATGCCGAGGAGCGCGCCATCGCCCCACTTCTTCGAGATGAAGTCACACATTTTGCCGGCCTCGTAGTACGAGACGATCACCTGCTGCGGGTACGAGGGGCGGACGAATCCGCGCTCGAGCTCGAGAACCGGAAGCAGCCTTTTCTCGCGGATTGCTCCGACAATTTCGGGCGTCATTCGGTCGCCCCAGTCGGGCGAGGCAACGCCTTCCTCGTGCACCGCGAGTCCTTCCGTAAACCACCGCGGAACAAAGTGCTTGGTCGCCGTCAGCACATAAACGTGACTCAACTCGTGCCACATCGTGCTGGCCCAGTTGAAGCCGCCCGCCGGTCGCGCCGACGGACTATCCATCGCGACCACGAGTCCGAACGTTACACCCAATAGGCCGCCCTGGCCCGGCAAACCGAGCGTTCGGACGACAAAGTCCTCGTGGTTCGGATAGACCTCAAGCCTCACCGGCCCGGGTAATTGAACACCGTATTTCCTCGAGTAAGTGGAGACCGCCTTCTGCAACTCCGATTCGACATACGGCCGGAGCAGGGCGCTCTCCTTCTTGTGGAGCATCAACTCTGTGCTCGGAGTCTTGACGGTGGTGTAATCGCCCAGCGTATCCAGAAGCCGGAGCGCATTGACCGTCTGTGCATCCCGGTAATGAGCTTCGTAGGATCGGTTGAGCTCGGTTTTCGCTTCCTCTTCGAACCCAAGACGCATCAGGTTAATGCCGAGTTGGGAACGAGCAGCCCAGAGATTACCGTCGAGTTCGAGCGCCTTGCGATAGAGTCGGATTCCTTCCTCGTACCGCCGATTGATTACAAGAAAATGGGCGCCCGTTGCGTAGGCTTCGCCATACGTGGGATTGATTGCCAGGATCTTGCCGATCCATTGGCTTTCTCCCTCAGCTTTCAGCCAGTCCATCGATGCCAATACAGCCATGGCGTCCAGAGCTTCCGGCGAAAGCGCCAACGCTTTTTGGGCCTCATCGGCGGCCATGGTCGAGTTGCTGTCTTCCAAGGCCAGGAACGCGAGAAACTCGTGCGCTTCGACATACTTCGGATCCTGTCGGAGCGACTCTTGTGCGAACTCCACCGCTTTCTTTCCATAACCCTCGGCGGCAACCCGCGCCATTCCCAGGGATGCGGGAGCGTAGTTCGGATCGAGCTTCAGGGCCTCATTAAAAAGGTTTGCGGCCTCACCCGGGTTGAAGCGCTCGAGAAAGAGCAATCCCCATTCGGTCCGCGCCTCGGCCGATTGCGGCTGCTCCTTATAAGCGCGTGCAAAGTCGTTCTTTGCCTCGTCATATTGGCCCAAGCCCCAAAAGCCTTCGGCGCGCGACATTGAGTCGGGACCGCGAACGAGCCGCTCGAAGCAAGCCTTTGCTTCGGAACGCTTTCCATGGCGTGCCATTGCCTGGCAGTTCTTCCAGGGAGAGGCCGCAAACGCCGCGCCAACACTGGTTCCGAGCACCAGGGCCAGGGAAACGAACCCTCGCATCATCGATCGATTTCCGCCTGAGTGCGGGCTAGTTCAAGGAGCAAAGTACTGAGTTGCTGTTTGTACGCTTCCGGTGAGAGCGCTGCCTTTTGATATTTCAGGCGGTCAATCTTCGCTTCAAGGTCTTCCTTCCGCGCCACCAGGTTCTGCTTCTCTGGACTGGCGTTCTTTGCGGCCGCATCGCCTGGACGGATCAATGGGAAAGCTGCCGCGAGCGCCCCTTCGCGGTCACTGACCGAGATCGTACGGAGTCCCTCCGATCGGCCGTTGTCGGCAATCATCGGGTGTTCGGTGGCGAGCAGCTTTTCAGATTCGAAGTACGCCGCGGTCTTACGCTGCGCATAGGTGAAGGCTTCGAGTGCCGAGACAGCGCCATTCTTGTCGGCGTCCGCCGCCGGATCGCGCAAGGCATCCACCCAGTACCGCGCGAATACGGGAGCGTTCTTCTCTGTACCGGATTTGGTGGCGGTAATCACGACACGGTCTTTCCGCGAGAGCGCGCCGAAAGAGGCGCCGCTGCAACTCGTCATATTCACCACAAGTTGCCTCTTGGCGGGCAACTTGTTGATCAGTGCCGCCAATTCTTGAGCGGTGATATCGGGACCGGTCAGGTTGAACTTGTATTCGTCGCCGTCGAAGGTGCCATGGCCAATGAGGAAGAGCCCGAACGCATCATCCGCTTTCATATCGCCGCTCAGGCGCGTCAGCGTTTCCGTCAGCTTGGCGCGGGTCGAGACCGCCGAACCGAGCGCGATGATGTGCACGTCGGGGCTGCCCGCCTCGAGCTCCTTGTTCAAATCGGAAGCCCATTTGGCAAACTGGCCGTCGTATTCTGGAGCACCCGGGAGTCCTACGACCGTCACAAAGTAATTTGCCGCCGAAACAGACATGGACGCGCCCAGTAAAAACGCCAGTAGCTTCATACCACGCCCCAGCGCCGCCGCAGAAGCCATTCGGCCGATTTTAGGGTTAGAACAAAAAGCAGGATAGCCGGCATATCCCAAAGATCTTTCAGCTCCCGGGACGTAATGCCCGCTTCTGAGTAAGCCACATCGGTGGGTAATCGCGAGGCATCTTGCGGCTTGTAGTAACGGCCACCGGTTTGTTCAGCAAGCCGGCGGAGAAGGTCGTGGTTCGCTTCGCGATGGAAGTTTTCGGCCACGCCATCCTCCCTGCGGAAAGCCCACGTATCCTTCCCAAGACTGCGCGGTCCGTCTTTTGCACGGGCCTCCGCAACGTAGAGTCCGGTTTTCGGCGCGTTCCATTTCGCCGTGTACACGCCTTGCGTGAGTGGATCGGGACGTAACGGGATGTCTTCTGCACTTCCGTCCGGCGCAACCATATGGACCTGAACCTCGGCGCTGCTTGTCGGGAGATAGACTTTGTCGCGGACTTCAGCGCGGAGTTCCACTTGCCCGTCGTCTTCCAGGGTCGCATTCTTTGTTGAGAGCACGACCCGCGAGGGCGTGGCGCTTACAGTCCAGCGGAGCAACTGACGCCAGAACGTCTCTTCGCTGTTGTCCCCGAGCGGTTGCTGCATGCGCCAGCGCCAGCTTCCGCCGGTCGCGAAGACCGCCGTTCGGCCGCGACCATAATTCTCCGTCACCAGCAGCGGTATCCGATTTCCGTTTACATTGACGCGGGCCAACACCGTTGCCCCAGGCTTCGGGGTGCCAGGGTCCTGATAATTCGCCAGATAGGGAAGAACTTCCCAATGGGCCGTACTCTTGTCCGCGTTTTCCTCGATACGGCAGATAAGGCTGCGTTTGCCGGCATCGGTCAATTCGGCGGGGACGAAGTTCCGCTGAAATGTGTTCTTCCGATTGGGTAGATTAACCGGTAACAATTCGGCGAACGGTTGAATGTTGTATCCACCATCCGAAAGGCAGGTGCGTCCACCAAGGAACAATAAGCCACCGCCGCGGCGATCGGCAAAATCCTTGATCAACTGCTGTTGACCGGTTGTAAAAAAGGCGGCTTCAACGCTTCCGAGAATCAGGCCCTGGTATTCGAACAGTTCCTCCGGCTTCGTGGGAAAGCCTTCCGCGAGTTCGTTCGGGTTGGCAATGCCCTGACGATAGATCTTGTTTTGCGTGGTCCTTAGCATGGAGACCACCTGCAGTGCGGGATCGTCTTCGACCGCTCTTCTCAGGAACTTGTAGTCCCATCGCGGTTCACCCTCGATGTAGAGAATCCGCCGTCTGCTGTCGTCGACAGCTACCGCCCGGGTTTGGGCATTGTTCTCGGCGTTCGTTTCGCCCGGTATTGGATCGATCCGCGCCGTGATCGTCTTAAGCGCCGCTTTACCCGTGTGGAACTCGACCGTCTCGTGTTGCTCAGGTGACGATTGCAACGTGATGTCACGCGTGGCGAGGACCGTACCAGCGTTCGTCAGCACCAGCTTCGCGCGCTTCCCCGCGAACCCGTGTTGCCGAATGGTAAGCTCCGCCTGCAATCTGGCTCCTGCCAGCGTTTTGTTGGGAAGCGAAAAGTCGCCGAGTTCAACGTCGTCAGGCACTTGTTCGCCGCCGATACCGACCGTGCTGACGGGTATCCGGCGGCGGCGGATCTCCGCGAGAGTGTCGCTGTCCAGACCACCTGAGTTATCGGCGCCATCTGTCAAAAGTACCGCAGCTCCGATGGGTAAGGTCGCGGCCTCGTCGGCAATCTGCCGAAGGCTCTTGCCAATTTGTGTGGAGGGCTGGTTTGCCGAGAGTTGAGCGGTCGACTTCAATCGTTCGACACCCGAACCCATCTGGTAAAGACGCACCTGGAACCGCTTCCCGAGTTCTTTGACCAAGTTGGAATCTAAAAGCCGCCGCGCTACCGCGGATCGCGTCTCCCCGCCATCCTTTGCCGACATGCTCCGGCTGTCGTCCACAATCACCGCGATGATATTTTGTTGTGGTTTCAGCGAGGTGACGCTAATGGCGGGCTGCCAGAGAAGCAGCAGCAGC
>JBJMGJ010000142.1:0-6385 GCA_045807965.1 Bryobacteraceae bacterium
AAACAAGCGAAACAGGCAATCCAGGCAATGCTGAAAGATTATCCTGCCAGCCAGCAAAAATAATTCTGATTTCAAACTGACCACTACCAGGAAGAACCAGAAGTTGACAAGTCCGCGCATCTCATGCCATCAGCGATCTAAACCGCTGATTTCGTTAGCTGAATAAACATACACTCAGCGCAGCAACGCACCGCGTGACACTACCCGGGTCAGCTCGCGCATTGCGAAGATTCGACCGATGTGTAATTATTCACTAGAGTGAATAAAAATTCAGTTCACGGCTAGCGATCTCATGGCTGCTTCTGCTCACGACCAAGCTTCTCGACTCTGCGCGCCAGTGTTCCGGAAGGACCTGGACCTCTCGACCGAACAACTCGTCAACGTGCTTGCACTCACGGGCGAGGTGAAGCGTAATCGCCAGCATTTCGCCGCTGCTCTGAAGGGCAAATACGCCGCGCTCCTGTTTGAGAAGCCGTCCCTGCGCACGCGCCTGACGTTTGAACTCGCGATGAAGCAACTCGGCGGCGACAGTGTAACCCAGACGGGAATGATCGGTGATCGCGAGCCGCTCAAAGACGTGGCCCGGAACCTCGCTCGTTGGACCGATTGCATCGTGGCTCGAACTTTCGAGCAGAAAACGATTGAAGACCTTGCGTTGTGGTCCGGCATTCCGGTCGTCAACGCCCTGAGCGACACCTTTCATCCGTGCCAGGCACTCGCCGACGTGTTTACTCTGCAGGAGCACTTTGGGAAGCTGAAAGGTCTCAAGCTTGTGTTTGTCGGCGACGGAAACAACGTGGCTCATTCGCTCATGTTGTGCAGCGCACGGTTGGGAATGCATTGCGTCGTGGCGACGCCGCCCGGTTACGAGCCGCAAACGACGATCGTCGAAGAATCCAATACGCTGGCCAAGACGTCGGATGCGAGCATCCAGATCACGAACGATCCCGAAGCAGCCGTTTGCGGCGCCGACGCCGTTTACACAGACGTTTGGGCCAGCATGGGCCAAGAGGCCGAGGCAACCCGGCGCAAGCAGTTGTTTTCCCGCTACCAGATAAATAGGGCTTTGATGGAAGGTGCATCGTCCCATGCTGTATTCATGCACTGCCTTCCTGCGAAACGCGGCTTGGAAGTAACGGACGAAATCATGGAATCGCGGCAGAGTGTTGCGTTCGATCAGGCCGAGAATCGCCTGCACGCGCAGAAGGCTCTGTTGCTGACCTTATTACAGTAAGCAGCTTATGCCCGTTGTGCCCGCAATATACGGGTCCGAGGTGTGCCTGAATAAAGACGCTGGGCTGCTCCAATGAGAACAGGATTGAAAACGAAAGATGAGTAAAGTAACAGCAAAGAAAGTAGCGCTTGCCTATTCGGGCGGCCTCGACACGTCCATCATCATTCCCTGGCTAAAGGAAAACTACGGCTGCGAAATCGTCGCGGTGTGCGGCGATATCGGCCAGGGCGGGGAAGAACTCGACGGACTCAAGGAAAAAGCGATCAAAACCGGTGCCTCCGAGGTGTATGTGGAGGACATGCGCGAAGAGTTTGTTACGGAGTACCTTTGGAAGCTCGTGCGCTCCGGCGGCGTCTACGAGCACAAGTATCTGCTCGGCACGTCCATAGCCCGGCCGCTGCTGGCAAAACGGCAGGCCGAAGTTGCCCTGAAGACCGGGTGCGATGCCTTGGCCCACGGATGCACCGGGAAGGGAAACGACCAGGTACGATTCGAGCTCACATACAAAGCCATCGCACCTCATCTCAACGTCATTGCACCGTGGCGCGAGTGGGACATCATTTCGCGCGAAGACGCCATCGAGTACGCGAAGACGCACAAGGTGCCCATCGCGCAGTCTACAACGAAGATCTACAGCCGGGACCGCAACGTTTGGCACATCTCGCACGAGGGCGGTGAGCTGGAAGATCCGGCCAACGCCGCTCCCGAGGGCATCTGGATGCTCAGCAAGAGCCCTGCCGAGGCGCCAGATAAGCCGGCGGAGGTCGTCATCGGCTTCGAAGCGGGCGTCCCCGTTTCGCTCAATGGCAACCGGAATCTGAGCGGGCTGGCGTTGCTCGAGGAATTGAACCGCATCGGAGGCGAGAACGGTATCGGCCGTATCGATCTGGTCGAAAATCGCTTTGTCGGTATGAAGTCGCGCGGCTGCTACGAGACCCCGGGCGGCACGATCCTGATGGCGGCAGTTCGCGAGATTGAATCGCTCACGCTGGACCGGACAACGCTGCATTATAAGCAGAAGCTGGCGCTCGATTACGCCGAGATGGTCTACAACGGCCTCTGGTTTACTCCGCTGCGCGAAGCACTGGATGCATTCTTCGCGCAACTTTCCGAGCCGGTCACGGGCGAGGTTACCATGCAGTTGTATAAAGGCAACCTGCAGCCCCTGAGCAGAAAGAGCCCGAACTCTCTCTATAATCTCGACATCGCAAGCTTCACTATGGGCGCAAGCTATGACCAGAAGGACGCTCTCGGGTTCATCAATATTATCGGGCTTCCTATCAAGGTGGAAGCGCTGCTTAAAAACAAGTAAACGTCATGAAACTATGGGGCGGTAGATTCGAGGCGGGCCCCTCGGAGGTCTTCGAGACCTTCTCGGGCTCGCTCCACTTCGATCGCAAGTTGATCTTCGCGGACGTCGAGGGCTCACAGGCGTTTGCGCGAGCGCTGCGTGGGCAAGGCATTCTCACGGATGAGGAATGCCAGCAACTGATCCGGGCGTTCACGGAGATCGGCGAAGAGGCGAAAGAGCCCAAGTATCTCGAGGGGGCAACTGACGAAGACGTCCATACGTTCGTCATTCGGAAGCTCGGCGAGAAGGTAGGCGGGCTCTCCGCGAAGATCCACACCGGGCGCAGTAGAAATGAGCAGGTGTCGCTCGATGTCCGGCTCTATCTCAGGGCCGCGGCCGATACTCTTCTCACGGACATCGCCGATCTGCTCGAGGCCTTTATCGCCTTGGGGGAGAAATATCCCGAAGCCGTGGTGCCCGGCTACACACACCTCCGACGGGCTCAGGCTGTGCTGTGGCAGCATTACCTGCTTGCCTATTTCGAGATGTTTGCCCGTGACGCCGAACGACTGAAGCAGGCAAGAGCGCGAATCAATACACTCCCGCTGGGGTCCGGAGCGCTGGCTGGCAGCGGTTTTCCCTTCGACCGGGACGAAATGGCGCGGGACCTGAACTTCGCCGCCGTCACTCGCAATAGTCTTGATGTCTCGGGCGACCGCGATTTTGCCTTGGATTTTCTGTACTGCTGCAGCACGGTCATGCTTCATCTGAGCCGGCTGGCTGAAGACTGGATTCTCTATTCAAGCGAAGAGTTCGATTGGATGACTCTGGGCGACGGCGTAACAAGCGGGTCCAGCTTGATGCCACAGAAAAAGAATCCGGACTCTCTCGAGTTGATCCGCGGCAAGTCTGGACGCGTGTTCGGCGATCTCACATCGTTGTTCATCACGATGAAAGGCTTGCCGATGACCTACAACCGCGACATGCAAGAAGACAAAGAGCCGTTGTTCGACGCGTTCTATCAAACGTCGGGATCACTCCGGATGGCCGCTGTTGTTGCATCGTCGGTAACGCTCAAGCCGGAGAAACCGCTCGAAGCTGCCGAAGAGAGTTGGGTGGTTGCGACGGACTTGGCGGAAGAATTAGCGCGCAGCGGTGTCCCGTTCCATCGTGCTCATCAGCTCGTCGGGAAACTGGTCCTCGAAAGCACAAAGGCTGGGAAGAAGCCTTCGGACTGGACTGCGGAAGAGCTGTCCTCGTTTGCTCCGGAGTTCAAGCCTGACATGGTGCGGCTATTCCAGCCGAAAGAGGGCATGAAAAGCCGGAACCTGCCCGGAGGCACCGGACCGGACGCCGTTCGAACCGCTATGGCAGAGGCGCGCCGCCGCCTGGAGGACATCCGCATACGGTTGCAGTGATTCTATGAATAAGAGTTTTCGCCAAGGTCAGATCATCAAGACGATCCAGGCGAAACCGGTCTATACGCAGGACGAACTGGCTCGCGAACTGGGCCAACTTGGGATCCATGCCACCCAGGTGACACTGTCGCGTGACATTCGCGAATTGGGGCTGGTGAAAACGGCCGAAGGATATCGGCAATTGACGAATGAGACATCCGGCCCGCGTCTCTTCGACATCGCCAATGAGTATCTGCGGGATATTCGCATTGCGCAGAATCTGGTGGTCTTGCGTACGTCCCCCGGGCATGCCAGTGCCTTAGCCGTCAGCATTGACCGGCAGGAACTTGAAGAAGTTGTGGGCACGGTCGCGGGCGATGATACAGTTCTTGTCGTTACCGCGGACGGTCAGGCGGCCGAAGACTTCCAGAAACGGATGGTTTCTCTCATTTCGGGCGAGGTCTAACCGTGGCTGTGACCCGCATGCCCATGGTCCGCAACCATGTGGCAGCCGCTGTCGGATAAGACGCAAGGCACATGCTCAAACTGGATTGTCGAGTGGTGAATTCCTAATTGGCATAGCGCCTCCTGGACCCGTTTAAGGATCTTCTCACTTGCTGAGGGAGGCATATCCTCGATCAGGACATGTGAGCTGAGAGCGTGTGTTTTCGATCCCAGACTCCAGACGTGAAGATCGTGCACGTCGAGAACGCCTTCGATATCTCCGATCGCTTTCGTGATTTGCGGCAGCTCAAGGCCGCGCGGCAATCCTTCGAGCAGGATGTTCAGCGATTCACCGGCGATGTCCCACGCGGTATAAACAATGAAGATCGCGAGCACAATTGAAAGAATCGGATCAACGTAACTGAAACCCGTATAGTGGATCACGACCGCCCCGAGAATAATCGCGATGGCGCCCACAGCATCGCCCGCCATGTGGATCACCGCCGCTCTGATATTTAGATCGTGCTGATGGCCGCGATGCAAAGCCGCGACAATGGCACCGTTCACCAGCAGCCCCAGGGCGGCAACCCACATCATCGTTCGATCGTTTGGAATCTCCGGCCGGACTATTCTCGTCACGGCTTCCCAGGTGATGCCTATCGAAATCAGGATCAGTGTGGACGCATTAAGGAAGGCGGCAATTACACCTGCCCGCTGGTACCCGTACGTCTTGACGCTGTTCGCGGGCTTGCTCTGCATGTAATAGCCAAAAGCAGCAAGCACCAGCGCGAGCGCATCCGTGAAGTTATGTCCGGCATCCGAAAGGAGCGCGAGACTGTGCGACTGGAAACCCGTCACCGCCTCGAGCGCGGTGAACGCTAGCGTGATGGCTGTGGATGCGTACAGGATCCACCCAGTGCTCGGAACGTGGTGGTGGTGAGCCAAACTGAGCCTTTCCTACCTCCAGGGTACGACAGGAAGCGAGATCAGCCGCTCGTTGCTGCTTTCGCGCTCGACATGGGGTAACTTGGCCCGGCCGCCTGGAACTGACCTTTTCGTGCACGTCAAAGCCGGTACTTTCAGTACCTTGCCGGGGATTGTAAGCCTACTCTTCGGCCAGTACTATGCTAGAGCGTCCTTGGAGGGCGTTCAGACATGCTCACGCGCCACAACGCCTTGCTGCTGTCTCTCGCGCTTGCTTCGTTTTCGGTTCCGGTAAGCGCCGAACCTGTTGTCTATGTCATTGCTAATGCTGGGCAATTTGGCACGATGGACATCGCGACCGGATCTTTCTCACCAATTGGTCCCATCCCTGACACGATCCAGTATTTGGCGAGCGCACCAAACGGGTCCTTGCTGACTGAATCTTTCAACGGCGACTTGGCTTCCATCAACCCGAGGACCGGCGCTTTATCCGTGGTCGGCCCCACGGGGTTCAGCGACTGTTCGACACCATCAACTCCTACTTGCGGACCGAATTCGCAACTCTCGTTTGGCGCGGCAGGCGGGACGCTGTATACAACCGACTTCGCAAATAACCTCTACACGATTAATCCCCAGACGGGCAAAGCGACCCTCATCGGGCCAACGGGAATTCCGGCTGTTCCGTTTATTCCAGCTTCAACCAACCCTGACGGCTCTTTCAATTTCTACAACGAAAACCTCTTCGGGCTGGACGGAAAACTGTACGCAAATTTCGATGCCGGGATGTTCAATCCTGGGACCTCGGAATTCACAACCGTAATTTCGCCCGCGCTGTACCAGATCGATGCCAACACAGGGCAAGCCTCCAGGATTGCGTCTACCGAATTTGGCTTGATTACGGTTGCGAACGTGAATGGAACGCTCTATGGGTTCAACGCGAACACAAGTCGGATAGTGACGCTGGATGTCACGAAGGGAGCCACAAGCTTTGTCAGCGACATCGATGATTCTGCAGGGCTTATCGGGGGAGCGGCGCCGATCGTTCCTGAGCCGGGCTCAACTGCTCTAATCACGGTGGGAATTGCTGCACTTGGC
>JBJMGJ010000143.1:0-9340 GCA_045807965.1 Bryobacteraceae bacterium
CTAAAGAGATCACGAGAATCCTAAATAGCAGAACCGGACACAACACGATTTTCAACCTGAGCATCACCGGAGGATCGGACACTCCGGTAATGATCGTTGATTGGCAACATGAGCCAATTAAGGAATCGCTGCTTCATGTTGATCTGAAGCGGATCGACCTGAGTCAGCGGATCACGGTGAAGGTGCCGGTGGTCACGCTGGGAGATCCGAAGGGTGTCAAACTACAGGGCGGAATTCACGAAATCATCACTCGTGAGATAGAAATCGAGTGCCTCCCTAACGACATCCCTGAACAGTTTGAGGTGAACGTTGCGGAGCTGTCGATCGGCCAAAGCATTCGCGCCGGCGAAATTCCGCTGGTTGGGTCGATGACACTGGTGAGCCCCGCGGATGCCGTAATCTCGCACGTGGTCTCGTTGCGTGCCGAGGAGTCTACGACGGCGGAAACAGCCGGACCCGCTGCCGCCGAGCCCGAAGTAGTGAAGAAGGGCAAGAAGGAAGAGGAAGGCGGCGAACCCGCCAAGAAGAAATAAGCCTGGCTTCCGCCTCGAATGGCTGAGCCTCTCGCTCTTTCTGCAGATTCTGCTACCGAACCGACGGGAGGAACGGAAAGTGATCCGTCCTCTCTTCTTTGCATTGCAGGGCTAGGGAACCCGGGAAGCCGTTTCGAGGGAACTCCCCATAACGCTGGATTCTGGGTAGCCGACGCGCTTGCAAAGCGATTCGACATCCGGATGAAAACCGAGGGTGAATGCCAGGTGGGAAGCGGCCGGATCGGGAACCGAAGCATTCTCCTGGTCAAACCGCAAACGTTCGTGAATCTCTCCGGGCAGGGAATTGCGCCCGTTCTGCGGTTCCGCAGACTCAACCCGGGAGATCTGGTGGTCGTATACGATGAACTCGACTTACCTTGGACCGCGCTGCGGATCAAGGTGGGCGGTTCAGCGGCTGGACACAACGGTGTCAAGTCGATCATTGGCTCGCTGAAGACAGACAACTTTACTCGGGTTCGGGTGGGTATACGCCCGAATCATCCGGTGTCTGACGCAGCCAAGTACGTTCTCTCTCCTCTCGAGAGAGAATTGAAAGTGGACGAGGAAGAGGTTGTGTCCTATACCGCGGACGCAATCGAATTCCTGGTCGCCGAAGGCGCCGAAAAGGCCATGGCGAAATTCAATCGCCGCGCTCGAGGCATCACAAACGAGGAAGAATGAGAATCTACGAAGAGTTGTTCATTGTTCGCGCGGATGCGACTGACGAACAGATCGATCCGATCATCGAACAAGTGAAGAACATTGTTACCCATGCTGGGGGTACGTTGGACAAGACCGAAAAGTGGGGCATTCGAAAGCTCGCTTATCGGGTCATGAAGCAGGACGAAGGCCAATATGTCCTTCTGCAATTCACCGTAAATGCGGACGCTGTTCGTGAAATCGAGCGCCGCCTTCGCGTATCCGACGTGATCCTGAAATTCTTAACGGTGCGGATTGACGAGAAGCTCAAGCGCATCGAAAAACGGAAGAAGGCTCGCGAGAAACGCGCGGCCCGCAAACCGCCACCAGCTCCTTCCATTCCAGCAATTGCTTCACCCGCGTTGCCGCAGGAAGCACCGGCTCCCATCCCTGGTGCGCCGGGCGCCCCGGGCGCTCCCGCAGCACCGGCTGCAGCGGGCGAGAGAGCAGAAGAAGGGTAAGAGGAGGATTTCATGGCTGAACAAAGAGGTGGCCGCCCCATTGCGGCTTCACAGCGACCGACCGGCGGAGACAAGGCAATCGCCACGGGTAAGAAGCAGTACTTCCGTCGTAAAAAGGTTTGCCGGTTCTGCGTCGACAAAGTCGACGACATTAACTACAAGGATTCTAAGCTGCTCAACAGCTTTGTGTCCGAGCGCGGAAAGATTACGCCGCGCCGGATTTCGGGCGTTTGCACGCCTCACCAGAAGCGTCTGAGCGAAGCGATCAAGCAGGCGCGCAACATTGCGCTCGTGCCGTTTGCCGCGCGTGTCTGAGGGATATCATGGAAGTCATTCTTAGGGAAGACGTCGAAAAGGTCGGGGCGCGCGGCGCCATGGTCAAAGTTGCTGACGGGTATGCGCGCAATTACCTCTTGCCGAAGCGACTGGCCGTCGCTGCGACTGAAGCGAACAAGAAAATCGTCGAGCAAGAGCGGGAAGCTCACCTGCGGCGGGAAGCGAAGCAGCAATCGGAAGCCGAGGGATTGGGCCAGCTTCTCTCAAACGTCGTCTTGACGTTCAAGCGCCGTGTAGGAGAAAACGATCAGCTCTTTGGCTCGGTAACGGCCAAAGATATCGCGGACGCGCTCGAGGCCCAAAAGTACCATGTGGAGCGTCGCCGTGTTCTGCTGGACGAAGCCATCCACACGTTAGGCGAGCACACGGTCACCGTCCGCCTGCACCGCGACGTGACTGCACCGATCAAAGTCGTTGTCGAGCCCGAGTAGCTCGTTTTGATTCTCGACCCCGATAAACTGTCCGATGTACCGCCAATCGATGTGCTGGTTGCCGCATCGAAGGGCCAGTTAGGGCTGGATCACCGCTTTCTTCACGCACTTCTGGACCGACCGGATGAAGCTTTTCCGGCGGTCCTGGAGTTCTCGCGCCATGACCTGGCGGACGATACGGTTGATCTCTCCCCGGATCTCATACTCCTGTTCCGCAATTGGAAACGACCCGAAGGTCTCGAATTTATCCTGAAGTACATTGAGGAAGATCCGACGGACGTTCCCGACGAAGCTATGGAGGCACTGGTCGCGATCGGTGCTCCCGCTCTCGAACCTCTCCTCAGACTCTACGGTGAACTGGACGAGGAAAACAGCGGCGAGATCGCCTTCATCCTCGCCAATCTGGGCGTCAAAGATCCGCGAATTCTTCAAATTCTGCTCGACCGGATCGAATTTGATCTCTCTGATACCGTCCTGCTCCTTGTCTCATACGGCGATCCGGCCGCGCGCCCAGCTTTGGAAGTTCAGCTTTCTAAAGCAGCCGGAAACGAAGTGCAACTCAGGAAAGAGATCGAAGAGGCGATCAGGCTTTTAGAATCGGAGCGTAAGCAAGATCCGATCTTGAAGAATGACGAGCCGGATATCTGGTCTCTTTACCCCGAAAAAGCTGATCTTCCCTTAGAATTGCTCGGACGTGACGATCGCCTGTCCCTTCTGGAAGGCGCTTCTTCGGCCGAAGTGCGAGCTGCCGCCGCCGGCTCATTCTTCAATCTCGACCTCTCAGACGACGAGCGTGCGGCATTGTTAAAGGCCGCCACTCACGATCCGGATCCTTCGGTGAAGGCCCGTTCCTGGGAAGGGCTGATGAACAGCACCGATCAGGCGGAGGTCATAGGCGCCATGCTCAAGGCCCTGCGCAATCCTGAGCTTTCCACCGAGGAAAGAGGCGGTCTCTTGGTCGGGCTTGCCCCGGAAACGGATCGGAATGAAGTTCGCGAGGCGATCAAGGCTCTGTACGCCGAAGAAAGTGGACGTGCAAAGGCTCTGGAGGCGATGTGGCGATCTTTGCATCCCACTTTCCGGGACTATTTTGCGCAACATCTTGCAGACTCCGAGATCGAGGTTCGCCGGAGCGCGGTGTGGGGCGTGGGCTATTACGGCGTAAAAAGCGAACTGGATGGGTTGCGGAAGTTGTTCGACGACGAAGACCTTCGTTCAGACGCCATTTTCGCCTACGCGCTGGCGATACCAGGCGAAACGTCACGGGGCCGCGTAAAAGGTCTGTTTGAGCGAGTCAGTAAGGACGCTCGGGGCCTTTCCGAAATGGAAGAAACACTCGTTAAGGCTGCCCTGGACGAGCGCTTGATGCTTGCCGGCAAAGAGCCTTTCTTCAGCGCGGAAGAAGACTAGTTGGCGCCTATTTGTTCGCAGGTTCTCGCTTCACCTGTCGGCCGTTGTGGAAGATCATCTCGATCTTCTCCGTGTTCGCGATATCTTTCGACGGATCGCCATTGAGGACGATCAGATCCGCCTGTTTACCCGGTTGGATTGTGCCCGTCTTTTCGTCTATATGCAGCATCGCCGCCGTCACCTGAGTTGCGCTGTGAATAGCCTCGAGCGGCGTTAGCCCGGCATCGACCAGCAGTTGCAGCTCACGGTGTTCAGCAAAACCCGGGACACGATATGCGTTGGCTCCCGAGTCGGTTCCAAACGCGATCGAAACGGTCGCAGACTGAAGCTTCCGAACGTTTTGCTTTGCGACATCCAGAGCTTTCTTGTGCGTCTCGGTCGCTCTATCCTTTGTCACGCTCGAACGATAAGAATCCGAGTCAAGGCGCGCCTTGAGGGGATCGTCCGCCACGAATCGAAAGAATGGTGATCTCACCCATTCCGGATGTTCCGCGAAGCCGTAGAAAGACTCTTCCAGTTGGAGAGTCGGTATGTAATAGACCTTTTTGCTCTTGATCAGGCTTATCGTGTCGGCATCGAGAACGGTGTCGCGAACACTATGCGCGAGGATATCAATGCCATCGGCGAGAAGCTTCTTTGCATCCGCCTGATAGTACACGTGGGCCGCCACCCTCAGGTTGAGCTTGTGTGCTTCGTCGATGGCCGCCGCCTCGATCTCCATATTCGGGCGCGGCAATTTACCGAGGTTGTCGTCTACCCAGAGTTTGATCAGATCTGGCGAGTGTGCCGCCATTTCGCGCACCGCGGCACGCGCGTCCTCCGCCGTTTTGGGGCGATAAACCTGATCCGCACCGACCTTTACAGGAGGTACGCCCTTGGGAACCCCGATGCCTCGCCCGGCCGTCATGACCGTCGCCCCGGGCTCGTTTCCCTTCTCCTGGTCGGAGCGAATCTTATACAGCAGATCCTTGTTCATGCCTAACGAGATAACTGTAGTTACACCGTAGTTCTCGTATTGGACAAGTTGGTGCATGACGTTCAAACCGGTGTAATTCGAAGGCGAGACGCCGGTTCCCCTGACGAGGCCCACGTGACCATGTCCATTAATGAGGCCCGGCATGACGGTTTTTCCCGAGAGGCGGATCACGCGAGCGCCGGCCGCATCAGCGGCGCCGCCGGTCCCCGCACGAATGATCTTCCCTTTCTGAACAACAACCGTGGCGTGTTCGACCGGAGCGCGACCGGTTCCATCGATAACTCGCGCATCGGACAGAACAAAACTATTGTTTTGTCCGAATGTCGCAGAGGCCAAGAGAAAAGTAGGAGCGAGAAAACGCTTCACGACGTATATGACGCACAAAACCTCGTATGTGAATCAGAGCGATCCAGCCGGTTCAGGCTGATCCTGCAATACCGGCCGATTCAGATTGCTATGCGATCTGCTGTAAAGGAAGTAAACCGATAGTCCGATCAGCATCCAGACGAACGCGGTCAATTGGGTTCGGTTGTCGAGTGAGACGATCATTCCGCTGCAGATGAGAATCCCGAGAACAGGCACGACGGGAACAAGAGGCGTACGAAAAGGGCGAGCCCGTGCCGGGTCGCTTCGCCGCATGATCAGCACACCGACGCAAACCAGCACGAACGCGAAAAGTGTTCCGATGGAAGTTAAATCGCCGGCGAGCGAGCCGGGTATAAATCCCGCGAACACGCCGACAAAGACAAACAGCACCAAGTTGCACTTATATGGGGTCCGGAATCGGGGGTGGATTTCCGCAAACAGTTTCGGAAGCAGACCATCGTTCGCCATCGAAAAGAAGACGCGACTCTGTCCCATGAGCATCACCAGGATCACGGAGGAGAAGCCGGCGAGAATCGCGACGGTGATAGCGGTGGCAAGCCAGGCATAACCCGGCATGTAGTGCAGAACCGCGTAAGCAACCGAAGCCTCTTTACCCGCCACCTTGAATTCCTGCCAGTTGCAGATACCGGTGAGAACGTATCCGAACAGAATATACAGAACAGTGCAAAGCGCGAGTGATCCCATAATCCCGATTGGCATATCACGGGCCGGGTTCTTAGTTTCCTGCGCTGCTGTGGATACCGCATCAAAACCAATGAATGCGAAAAACACAATTCCGGCACCGCCAACCACGCCACCCCAACCATGTTTGAAGAAGGCCTCGTGGCCCGGGATACTTGCGGGCACCAGGTAAGGCGTGAGGTTGGCGTGATTGATGAACTGCCAACCCAAAGCGACAAACGCCACAACAATCGAGAGCTTGATGACGACGATAACCATGTTGACCACGGCGGATTCCTGGGTGCCCTTGATCAGCAGAATCGTTAGCAACGCGAGGATGAGAAGCGCAGGCGCATTGAAAATCCCGTGCGCACCCGTCGTACTTGTCTCCATGGGCGAGTGGCACCACTCGTAGGGGATTCGACCCCCAAGTAAGCTGTTTAAGTACTCACTCCAACTAATTGCAACCGTCGCCGCACCGAGCGCGTATTCGAGTACCAGAGCCCACCCGATAATCCACGCGACAAACTCCCCCATCGTTGTATAGGCGTAGGTATAGGCGCTTCCGGCAATGGGAATCATTGCCGCAAATTCGGCGTAACAGAGACCGGCGAAAGCACAGCCGATGGCAGCGACGATGAAGGACAGGGTCACCGCGGGCCCGGCGGCCTCGGCGGAGGCTGCCGCGGTGCGCACGAACAAGCCCGCACCAATAATGGCCCCCACCCCCAGAGCAACCAGGCTCTTTGCAGTTAACGTTCGTTTTAGGCCGCTCTCGGAAGCCTGCTGCAGCAGCAGGGATAAAGACTTCTTACGAGTAAGGCTCATGAATACACGATAGGCTAACAAACAGATAAGGAAGGAAGCAATGAGACGGCTCCGGCGTTGCGCTTGTGCTACAGCTGTGGATCAGTCCCGGATTCGGCAGGGATCTTGATGGAATGGGCGAAGGGAGAGGCGATTTTAGCCTTCAGGTCGACTATATAGGGAGCGAATGAACTGCTCCCGTACTGGCGATTGATGAACCCGACCCAAGTCTGGGAGGTCTTGGCCGGCAGAGATCTCAACTGCTGGGGAACTCCGGCACGAAGATGCCGCCCAAACCCGACGATTTCCCCCAATCCGTCTACGAGGAGAACCGTGTCTCTGCCGCCTCGGTCGAGATTTGCCGCCCATCCCACAACAGATACTCCTTCCTTTACCGGCGTGATCCGAAGAACGCCGCCGGCCTCTCTCTCGCTTTTTGCCAAATGAAAGAGGGAACGAAAGTCCCTTCCGATAGTCTCAACGACCGGATCGGCAAAGATCGATTTGTGACCCTTCCGCAGAAGAGGGAGAAAATGCTCGATAAACGCTTCTTCGGGAAAGACGCTGCCCAGGAAAGCGGTATCGTAAACGTCATTCTGGAGGCTGATCGCCGCCCATTGCTGAAAGGCGACGTAGCTGTCGTTGATCCTTAGCCACCGGCCGAGCCGGATCTGCATAAAACCCACGACGATCATCGCCCCGACTAAGATTACGCGGGTTGAGAAAGTTCTCCAGCGTGGGCGATAAGCCAAGGCAAGAGTAAAGGCGACCAGCACAGCCCAACCAAGAAGCGGAAAGGTCAGATAACGGGTGGCTTTGGCGTTGCCGAATCCGCTGTCAGCCAGGTTTACTCTCGCGACGCTTGTCAGCCCCGCTGTGAGCAAGAGGAAGCCGAAGTATCCCGACGCCACTACAAAGAACGGAGAGGCTCTGCGGGGACGGCGGAAGTTGCGGGCAATACACGTCGCCCAGAGGGTCAGGCTCACCAGGCCAAAAGCCAGACCGAACGCAGGCTGTCTCAATGCTCCGAATGGCATGCTGAAGTACGAGAGCACGAAGCCGATCGAGTAGACCGGGTGCTGGATGGACGCGAGCAGCGGCACTCCCGGTCGTTGATACCCAACGAAGAACACTCCGACACTGATTGCGGCCGCGACCGCCAGTGCGATGAGGCGGCTCCGAGGCGCATGTAAAAGCACCGCGACGGTCAGAAGAATGGGCCAAAGCAAAACCCCATTGGCCACGGAGTATGTTGCAACCACGGCGGAAGTGATGCAGATCGCGAGCCAGTGCGGTCCCGAGTTCTCGGCGAACCTCACGGCGGATGCCAAGGCCAGAACGACCGCGAGCTGCAGAAGCGTCCATGGCAGGAGAAACGGCGTTCCCAATACGTAGACGCTCAACGGCCATCCAGTGATCACGCCGCCCAAGACAAGCGCCTGTGTTTTCAGAGTGATCGATGTATTCGCGTCGCACCAGAACTTTCGGCCGAGAATAAAGATCGCACCGATATAACAGCAGGAACTTATCACGACCGGCAGTATTTGGCGGCCTGCAAATAGCAGATGATCCAGCGCAAAAACGATCTCCGGAAATAGAATTCTGTGTTCGTTGTGCTGCCGCCAGAGCCAACTAAAGTCTCCAGTCTGGATGAGCGGTACGTCTTCAATTACTCGCCAGTAATCGGAAACCGGCAGGGGATTGTAGTACCGAACGACGTGGATTGCGGTCGAGCACCAGTTAAAGCAGCACCAGCCAAGCAAGAGAAAAAGGACTGCGCGATCGAAGAGCCGGTGGCGATTTTGCCCGCGTGCAGTTTCCGAGCCCGGCTTCACCGGCTTGGCGCCAAAAGCTTCTCTCAACTTGTTCTGCGAATCCACTCGCGGGCGAGCGAAGGTACTTGCTCGAATTCATCCGCAAGCAACCCAGCAACGGTAGCAACCGAGTCCGCACCCGCTTCGAGCACCTCGCCGACGTTCGCAAGCGTAATGCCGCCGATCGCGACGACAGGTTTGCGCGCCAACTTACGCAGCGTACGCAGACCATCCAGACCAAGGACCGGATCCGGTTGAGCTTTGGATATCGTTGGATAAATCGGCCCAACGGCCAAATAGTTCACCGGCTCCTCGTTCCCATGCTCCAGCTGGACTCGATTGTGGGTAGAAAAACCAACGATCCCCTCGGGGACGATTTTTCGCGCAGCAATGGGCGGAAGGTCTGTCTGGCCGAGGTGCAGTGCCGTTTCCAAAAGATTCGCGAAATCCGCCCGATCGTTCATCACAAAGACAGCACCAGCTCGCTGTGTCAATCCAGTCAGAAGCTTTGCTTCGTCAAACTGAACTTGCGTCCAGGGCTCCTTGTGGCGGTACTGCACAATCTTCGCTCCGGCCATTAGCAATGCTTCGCAGAATGGCAGGGCTGACCAGCCACGCTTAGCGAGCGCGCCAGTGTCAATGATGGGGTAGAACCGCGGAAGCTCGAGCGAATCGGATAGCGGGGCCAAAGTCAGTGTCAATCGACGGAGATACGTCGCTCGTTTGCCTCATCGGAGAACGGAACTTGCTTGGTAATTTGAATCCCAAACCCTTCGAGCCCGACGACTTTGCGGGGATGATTGGTCAGCAGATGGATGGAAGAGAG
>JBJMGJ010000144.1:0-5463 GCA_045807965.1 Bryobacteraceae bacterium
TAAGGACCCGCACTACGCGCTTGCGGCGGTCGGAATCGCCAATGGTTATGTGGCTCTCGCCGAGTATGTGTCGCCGAGGGAAGCCATGCCGAAAGCTCGCGAATTTGCGCTGAAAGCCATTGAACTGCCCGGTGCTCGGTCCGAGGCTCACGTTACGCTTGGGCTTGTGAAACTGCTCTACGACTGGGATTGGTTGGGCGCCGAGAAGGAATTTAAGTACGACTCTCCGCTGGCGCCCAAAGCCGTGAGTACGTTTAGCTGTTACCTGCACTACACCGATACTCTGGGTCGCACCCAGGACGCCATCGCGGCACTGAATCGCCTCTTAGCTCGCGATCCGACGTCCGTCTGGAACAACTCGGAACTCGGCTGTGTGTCCTACTATGCCCGCCAGTATGATCACTCCCTGGCTCTATCTCGGCGTGCAGTAAGCCTCAATCCGGAGTTTCAGCTTGCTTATGTCAGCTTGGGTCGTGCCTATATTCAGAAACATATGTATTCCGAGGCAATCGCTGCATTACAAACAGGACGCAGTCTTGATCCGGAGTTTCCCCAGATTGTGGGTGAATTGGGTTTTGCGTGGGCAGTCTCGGGCAATAAGGCGGCGGCACAAGACGTACTGCATCAGTTGGATCGTATTGCAGCCCATCGCTACGTAGACGCTTACCCGATTGCCCTGATTTACCTTGGGCTGAACGAGCGGGACAAGGCTTTTTCATATCTGGAAAAGGCCTATGCAGAGCGTTCTAACTTCATGCCGTGGCTGAAAGTAGAGCCCAAATTTGACACTATACGGTCGGATCCTAGATACCTGGACCTGCTGCGCCGTGTCGGCTTTCCGACTTAGGTCACCATCTGCGGGGACTTGCGTGCTCAATTCAACCGTGGGCCGGAGGTTCTCCGCCCTCTCTGCTTTCCTTCAGCAACGGGCCGTGGCGTGAGATCTTGAATGTTGTGAGAAATCAAGGCTGGCATGAGCCGCGCTGAACCTGTTAAATCGTTGTTCTGCGATAAACTTTATCTTGCCCTGAAAGCGTCACCAACTTCTTCTGTCCGCGCCCATTGCCTAGGCCCTCCTATGGCCTGCGAATCACCCGATGCTTCAGACACAGAACAGTCTCTCCGTGGAGCAACTCGAATCGAAAATCAGACGACTGTTCGAAGTCTCTGCTCAAAAGATCGACTCACTCAATAAAACCTGGAACGCCTCCGATGGTGCCCCGGTATTCACCGTAGACGGTCGGTATACAAGCCGCGGCTGGACGGAGTGGACACAAGGTTTCCAGTTTGGAGCGGAAATCCTTCAGTTCGATGGAACAGGGGAGGAGGCGTACTTAACAGCGGGTTGCCAGCACACAGTCGCCTTCATGGCGCCGCATGTTTCCCACGTTGGCGTCCATGACCACGGATTCAATAACATCAGCACGTATGGCAACCTTCTGCGTCTGATGAACGAAGGCAAGCTCGAAGAGAACGGATGGGAACGGAGCTTCTACGAGCTGGCCATCAAGCTTTCGGGAGCAATCCAGGCCGCGCGCTGGTCCACCATTGCCGGAGGTGGTGGCTACGTGTACTCCTTCAATGGTCCGCACTCGCTGTTTGTGGACACTATCCGTTCCATGCGCGCACTGGCGTTGAGCTACAAACTGGGCCATGCGCTGATGGGGGAAAACGATGTGCGAGTCTCGCTGCTTGGCCGTATGATCGAGCATGCGCGCGCCACGGCTCAATACGCGATCTATTACGGCGAGGGACGTGACTTCTACGACGTTCGAGGGCGAACGGCGCACGAGAGCATCTTCAACGTGAATGACGGGCGCTATCGGTGTCCGAACTCACAGCAGGGTTTCTCGCCGTTCAGCACCTGGACACGGGGATTAGCCTGGGCCATGTGCGGATTTGCGGAACAACTGGAGTTCCTGGCCACTGTGCCGGATCACGACCTCGAGCCGCTGGGAGGACGCGCGTCCGTCGAAGTTTTCATGCGGAAGGCCGCTGAAGCCACTTGCGATTTTTACCTCGAACATACTCCCACCGACGGCATTCCGTATTGGGACACGGGCGCTCCCGAACTTCACCGGCTGGGCGACTGGGCCGGCAGACCAGCTGATCCCTTCAACTCGTATGAACCGGTAGATAGCTCTGCGGCGGCGATCGGTGCGCAGGGACTGCTTCGAATGGGTCGCTATCTGAAGGACGATCGTTACTGGAAGGCCGGTCTTACGGTGTGCAACACGCTCTTTGACAATCCCTACCTAAGCACTGACCCGGAACACCAGGGACTCCTGCTGCATGCGGTGTATCACCGCCCGAAGGGCTGGGATGCGGCTCCTGGGAACGGGCGTGTGCCGCGAGGAGAAGCTTGCATGTGGGGCGATTATCACTTACGTGAAGTTGCTCTTTATCTGCTTCGGATCATCGGGAAAGAACCTTACCTGACATTTTGGGGTGGACGACAGTGATCATTGCCGATCTAGCCGTTATAAGCGGACGAACTTATCCCGCGAGGCGACTCACGCAAAACCTTGTCGGCGGCGCAAGCCCGATTCAGGCGACCAACTTTGCCATGGGAAACGTGATGCTTGAGCCCAATGGCGGCCAGGTTCCCTGGCATAACCAGGATCAGGAAGAAATCTACTTCGTCGTGGAAGGCAGCGGCGAAATCTGCCTCGGTGAAGAGCGACAAACAATTGGAAGCGGCCAGGCCGTATACATCCCGTCAGGCGTATTTCACCAGCTCACCAACACCGGTTCCACGCCGATGCGGATGATCTACTGTTATGGCCCGGCCGGCGATGTCGCGCATTGGCGGCAGGAACTGGAAGGCACCCTGCCCCGCGCAAGCATCGAGGCGCCGCCGCTTCCCGCAGGCGCTCAGCCCCAATGCACGAAGAAGCCGGAAGCGAACGCATGAGCGAGAGCAAGGTACATTCGGTCGGAATCATTATGAATGGCGTCACGGGGCGCATGGGTCTGAACCAGCATCTGAGGCGCTCCATCTACGCGATCATGCAGGCGGGCGGGGTGAAGCTGAACGATTCCGAAACCATCATGCCAAGACCGTTACTGGTCGGCAGGAACGCAGCAAAGCTGGCGGCCATCGCAAAGGAATGCGGAGGGCTGCCGTTCACAACAGACCTCGATGCTGCTCTGAGCGACGCGTCGTTTTCCATCTACTTCGATGCCCAGACGACGGACCGCCGGGCGGAAGCGGTTCGAAAAGCTGTCGCGGCAGGAAAACACATTTACTGCGAGAAGCCCATCGCGGACAATCTTGAAACGGCTCTGGACTTGTATCAACGAGCCAAATCAGCTGGCGTGAAACACGGCGTGGTTCAGGACAAGCTTTGGCTGCCGGGCCTGCTGAAACTCCAGACTCTCAACAAGCTCGGATTCTTCGGCCGCATGTTTTCGGTCCGAGGTGAATTCGGCTATTGGGTATTCGAAGGGGACACCGTACCGGGGCAGCGGCCCTCGTGGAACTATCGGAAGGAAGATGGCGGGGGCATCATCATCGATATGCTTTGCCACTGGCGCTACGTGCTCGACAACCTCTTCGGAGAGGTGAAGGCGGTCTCTTGCTTAGGCGCGACGCATATACCCGAGCGTATCGACGAGAGCGGCAAAACCTACAAGTGCACAGCCGATGACGCGGCCTATGCGACCTTCGAGTTGGAGGGCGGAATCGTTGCCCATTTCAATTCTTCCTGGGCGGTGCGCGTGCGGCGCGACGACCTGCTGACGATTCAGGTGGACGGCACCAAAGGTACAGCGGTAGCTGGCCTCCGCGACTGTTGGATTCAGCACTACGGCGCCACTCCGCGTCCGGTTTGGAATCCCGACATTCCGCAACCGATCGATCTCTTCAACGGCTGGCAGAAAGTGCCGGAACAGGATACCTTCGATAACGCGTTTAAGCGTCAATGGGAGTTGTACTTGAAGCACGTTGTGGCAGACGAGCCGTTCCGGTGGGATCTTCGCGAAGCGGCGAAAGGCGTTCAGCTCGCAGAGGCCGGAATCAAGTCATGGAAGGAGCGGTGCTGGGTTCCTATTCAACCGCTTCCGAGCTAAGGAAACGCTGCCCCGGAGGTAACCTGTGACCCGACGTCAGATTCTGCAATCCGCTGCCTTGTCGCTGCCTGGCTTGCGCGCCGAGGCACAAACAATGAGTTCCTCTCGCCAGGAACTGGAGCGTATTCTCTCGCGTATGAAGCCTCCGACCTTCCCCAACCAGGACTTCGATATCCGTAAGTTCGGCGCGGTCTCTGGCGGCGAGAAGCCGGCAACTGAGGCCATTCGAGCCGCTATCGGAGAATGCAGCCGGGCCAGCGGAGGCCGCGTTGTCGTGCCGCCAGGCGTGTTTCTCACCGGCGCGATCCACCTTGAAACCAACGTCAACCTGCATCTCGCGAAAGACGCAACCTTAAAGTTCAGCCGCGCGCTGAACGATTACCCGGTCGTGTTCACGCGGTTCGCAAGCACTGAATGCATGAACTTCTCTCCGTTTATCTATGCTTGGGAGAAACAGAACATTGCCGTCACTGGCCCGGGCACTTTGGACGGGCAGGCCGATGCGGACCACTGGTGGTCGATGCGAGAGAGACAGGCCGCCACCGCTGCCGAGGGAGGCCCGGAGGAGGACGATCAGAAGCGCTTAGTCGACATGGGGAACCGCAACGTACCCGTGCGAGAACGCGTATTCGGCCGGGGACATAACCTGCGGCCGAACTTTGTTCAGCCGTACCGCTGCCAGAACGTCCTTCTAGAGGACTTCACGGTCATCAACTCGCCCATGTGGGAACTGAACCCTGTGCTGTGCAAGAACGTGACAGTCCGCAATGTCAGGATTGACAGTCACGGTCCGAACAACGACGGGTGCGATCCCGAATGTTGCGAAGACGTATGGATCAGCAGCTGCTCCTTCAGCACGGGCGACGATTGCATTGCCATCAAATCCGGCAGAAATGTCGATGGCAGACGTGTCAATGTGCCATGCAGTAATGTTGTGATCCAAAACTGTCTCATGAAGGACGGCCACGGCGGTGTCTCGATTGGCAGCGAGGTCTCGGGCGGTATCCGAAACGTGTTTATCGAACAATGTCGAATGAGCAGCCCTCATCTCCAAAGAGGTCTGCGAATTAAGACCAATTCGTACCGAGGCGGCGTGATCGACAACATTCATTTTTCACACGTCATGATTGGCGAGGTCGCGCAAGCGGCGGTCGAGGTGGACTTCTTTTATGAGGAAGGGAAGGGCGGCCCGTTCAAGCCGGACGTGAAGAACATCTTTATCAGCGACGTCAGCTCGAAGAAGAGCAAATACGGCATTTTTCTGCGCGGCTTCGAAAACGCGCCGATCACCGGAGTCAACATCTCTCATTGTCGGTTCGACAACGCCGCGAACGGGAATCTTTTTCAGGACGTTGCCTCGGTGAACGTGCAGAATGTGCTCGTCAACGGGAA
>JBJMGJ010000145.1:0-6223 GCA_045807965.1 Bryobacteraceae bacterium
CAATAAAATGGCTTACACGCACGCAGACATAGAAACAATCATTCATCGGTCGCGCTTACGAACAGCGGCTGACCAGGTAATCAAGTCCGTGTTGTCCATTGCTGACACGGGGATCGAGAACTTCATTCAAAGTGTCCTTGAAATTGCCGACGAGTACGAAAGGAGTTCGCAAGGTGCGCATCCTTCCATTTATATGGACGGAAATCTTCAAATGCGGCAGGCGCCACAGAGTGACGCAAAGAGCCATTGCGGTTGCGACGAACCGGCCAAGACGCGACGACCCGAAGCCGCGCGCGTCGAAGCGCTCGCGGTACTCGCGATATTCCGGGAAAAAGCCGAGTACAGCGTTGTTGATGAAAACGCGACCGTTCACGGCGGCCGCATCGACCTTTGTGATTCGTCCATCGGCCAAGATACGGGCCGCACCTTGGGGCTCGAGCGGCAAACCGAGATCTCGCGCAAAGTGATTCAATGTCCCTGCCGGGATCACTCCCAATGCCGTACGTCCATGTACCAAAGCTGATGCGGCAGCATTGATCGTGCCGTCCCCGCCCGCTGCCACCAGAACGTCAACGCCACTCTGCGCAATTGTTTTGCTCCGCTCAACGATGTTCGCGCCCCGTTCGACCTGGGTCACATCAACGTGCGTTCCATCAGCAGCCAGCAAGGTACAAATGGCTTCCCGTTCGCGATCGGAATCGCTCCAGCCCGAAGAAGCATTCCATAGCAAGGCGACCGAGCGCTGCTGAACATTGGTGTCCATGCAAGAAAAACCCCCACCTCACCTTAATACACCTGAGCTGTATTTACGTTTGTTTATGGCCCACGGTGCCAGAGCAGAATCCCTGCTCAAGGTTCCGAAGACCGGAACTTGTAACACACAAGCCTGGCGGGTGCTCGCCATGTTACGACCGGCGTACAGTTGAGTTGTGGAGTTACTTCGTTCCCAATGACCATCGCGTCGACCAACATCAGTGGTGTCGATTGAAAATGGACCGTTGAGCTCCGTTCGACGTTGCTAATGCAAGCACCAGCCATAGTCGTGTGAGATGAAGAGTCGAACGATCCGGCCAAGGTCGAAGTTTGCTCTCCCGCTGCTGGCGGCACACGCGACATTACTGCTTTCAACGATGGCCTGTGGTCGGAAGACCGTGTCCGGGACCTTGATACCAGCCGCACCAGCACCTGTGGAAAAGCCAACGATCCACTTCTTCCGTGTCGAGCCGGCCACAGTACCCAGCGGCCAGGGCACAGTCCTTCGATGGTCAGTCGCAAACAGTTCGCAGGTGCGCATCCGGAACGGTATTGGAGAAGTGCAACCAGACGGCAAGCATGAAGTTCGTCCGACCGACACCACCACATACAAGCTGGAGGCCCAGAATGCCGCTGGTATCACGGAAGCAAGTGCGACCGTAACGGTCATCGGCGCTCCCGCGCCAACGGCGAAAGGAGAAGTGTCGATTAAGGGTACGGCCGTTGTGGCAGCGGTCAACGAAATGGAAGATGTTCATTTCGATTACGACTCGGAGCAGATTAAAGCCGAAGATTTGCCAGTACTCGCGCGGAATGTGGCTGCCCTGAAGAGGATCCTGACGATCGATCCCAACATTGTTATTTCAATCGAGGGGCATTGCGACGAGCATGGCTCAGCCGAATTCAATTTAGGGTTGGGAGATAGGCGTGCAGCGACTGTGAAGCGGGCCGCCGTAGACGCTGGGCTTTCCGCGCTGCGTCTCGAAACAGTCAGTTATGGGAAAGAGCGGCTGTTGTGTCTGGAGGACACGGAGGCATGCCATGCCAAAAACCGGCGCGCTCATTTTGCAGCGCAGTAGCCAGAGTCCAGCGTTGAGCTTGTGATGCAAAGACTACAAGTCACTTGGGGGCTTCGAAATGGCATGAGTACTGGCGCTTGGGCCGCCTTCTAGCGTTACCACCACGACGAAATCCTTGTCGGTCACGTCGAAACTTGTCTTGTATAGTTCACCATTGTTCGTGAAAGTCAGGGTATGTTTTCCAAGACTGAGCTTCAAGGTTTGAGGCATCTCCCCCCGCGGCTCACCGTCGATCGAAATGGGAATGCCCGCTGGTACAGTCACGACCCGAACGTCTTTTAAGTCCCGGACTAGAACAACCGACGCAGTGCTTTCCTGGGGCACCTGTAGCACACCGCCGCGTTCCGCATACCCCGGGGCCGTCATGGAAAATGTGTGACGGCCCTTGAAGAGCGGCAACTCGCAGGGAGTCTGACACTTGAGAGTGTCATCGCCATCGACTTTCACACTGGCGAGAGGCGGCTCGCTGTTGAACCGCACGGGAATTGGAGTTGGCTTAGCCGCAGGAATTTGCTTGGGTTCCGGTTGTGTGTGGCTTGGGGTTCCCCCTGGTTTTGCCGGAAAAGAATCAGTTGTCGGGCTAGGCGCGGGCACGGTCAGTGCGTATTTTGAATTGTTAGCGATGGCGGGGTTTGCTCGGTGACGCATCCAGGCCATGCCAAGCGAAAGCAGAGAAATCAGAATAAGTCCAGCTACTACAGCCAGAGATGCGGGCTGAACTATCCAGGTTGGAAGTTTCCGCAGAAGGCGCCGCGCTGATCCGCCGGGCGGTGGAATGGCAGTGCTAGACGATGCACGCACGCGCTGGTCAGCAATCACTGCTTGCGGTGCGCCAGCATCTTTCTCTCTTCCACCGTCCTCCGGCACGAAAAACCCGCTACCCTCGGACTGGCGCAGCGAAGGCACTACTTCCCCCGCAGTTCGTTCAGGAAGCGATGGATCGGGTGATCGACGAATGATCTGAGGAGGGCTGAAAGATGCGCCGGCTGCGGCGGAAAGAGTCCGACTTACTGGTGGACTCTTTGCGGTGCGTATGAACTCAAGCTCACGTTGCAACTCCCGACGAAGCTGGAGGAGCCGCGTATCGGCGGGGATTTCACAAAGTCCGAGCTCCACCTTCGTGACAGCCTGTTCCAAGGCCCGTTCCTGCCGCAGTTTCCGGGCCTCTTCGATGCAGGCATCTGCCCGTTCCCGTCGCTGCATGTCCGAGATGAGGTGCGTCACACCAGCAGCTCCGGGATTATCAGGATCGATGTTTAGAAGTTCTTCCAGAACCGGAGCCGAAGAACGCCAATCCTTCTCAGCGAGAGCTCGGGCGTGTTCGAGGAGTACGGAACTAAAACTTCTGGTGACCCGCTGATTGCTGGGTTCAAGCCGACACGCTTCTCGGAGCCTCTCGATCGCCAATGCGGGATTTCCCTCGGTAACGAACTGCTGACCTTCCAAAAACAGAGATTCT
Organism: Bryobacteraceae bacterium; assembly: GCA_045807965.1. Taxonomy (GTDB): domain Bacteria; phylum Acidobacteriota; class Terriglobia; order Bryobacterales; family Bryobacteraceae; genus Bog-105. Next base: position 3,292 of record JBJMGJ010000145.1, read on the forward strand.
ACGCGGCGCGAGTTCTCGAGACCCTCCTCAGTTTGCCGCATCAGCCGACGCAACTCATCGTCTTCGGGCGCGGTAAGCAGAGCCGCCGAGAGTAAGTCTCTGGCGCGCTCGAATTTGTTGCTTACCAGAGCGCCATCAACCTGTTCCAACAGGCGTGCCCTTGCCTGATTTTTTAGGTGCTCCTCCTGCTTTCTTTCAAGGCGCTGAATCTCATAATGCAGACCTGGATATTCCCGGTAGATGGTTCGGAGGGTTTCCCATTGATTACCTGCTTCAAAGAACTGGGCTTGGGATTCGTAATGCCGGGCTCGTCTTACGATGTCATTTACTAGGTTGCGACGAGCCTTGATAACGTTGAGCGATTGAACAAAGGCCTGCTCACCGGGGAACTGCTCAACGGCGCTGGCCAACATCGCGAACTTTCGTTCCAGATCGAATTCGGCTTCGATCTGGCGATGGAGATCAGCCACCGCCGCCGAGTTCTGCTGCCGCTTCAGATCCTCTACTTCGATTCTCAAGGATTGAAGTAGCGGTTCGCGCGGCCGCCGAACCAAGACTTGGTTGCATATCGATAGTGCGCGGTCGAAATCGCTGGCGGCGAGTGCCCGCTTTCCGTCAGCATAGGCGTTTGCGATCTCATCATGTTCACGCCGTACCTTCTCGTAGAATTCCAGGTACCGGCCATCGCTGTTCGGGTGACTTGGAGTGCCTTTTCCGAGCTCGATAGCGCGCTCTAACAGGCGTAGTGCGCTACTAAGCTCACCGTTGCTATAGGCTTTGTGGGCAGAATCATAGAACTGCTGTCTCTCTCGCCGGACGCTCGCGAGCTGCTCCTCGCCAACACCGATTTCGGCAAGCAGGTTTCGGGCCTCCTTATTCGGAGGGTCAATCTTCAGAATTTCGTCAGCCGCCTGTCGTGCTTTAACAAAAAATTTGTTCGCCAGATGTTGTCGGGCAATCTGGGACCATCGATCGATCTGAGCTATGCTGCGCTGGCGTTCAATATCGCTCTTAAGCGCAAGACCGTCGATGTTGTCCGGATCAATCTCCAATACGCTCTGCACTTTCTGCAAAGCAAGTGGATACTCTTCTTCCTCCATGCGCGTGCGAGCATCTTCCAACAACTGCTGAATTGTTTTCTCGCGTGCAGCTCGCTCCAGGTCGGAACGAAGGAGTGGTATGTCGGCATCAATAATGCCTTCCGATTCCAATTCTTCGAGGATTTCCAGGCCGAGCTGGAAGTCCCCAGTCCCTAACGCCTTTCGCACCCGGTTGAGTCGCGGTTGTATGCGACTACGGTCAAACAGATCCAGAGCCTCATTATTGAGGGCGCGGCGCAAGGCGTCGCCGAACTCCCGAGCGCTGGAAAAGCGATGGTAAGGCTTCTTTGCCAGTGATTTGTGGACCACCCGGCCGATTTGATCGTTGACCCCGGGAATCAAGTCCGAAACCGGTCGTGGCATTTCCTGCCGAATGGCTTCTATCGTTTCTTCCTGCGTAGGCCGGTCGAACGGCCCACGTCCGGTGAGCGCTTCGTAACAGACGACACCCAGTGAGAAGACATCCGACCTTGCAGTCGCGGGCTGAAACTCGAGCAGTTCCGGCGCCATATAACAAAGGGTTCCTTTGATACCGGTCCGGGTTTTGCTGTCAGCGAGATGGACAATTCCGAAGTCAATGATCTTGACTGTATCGTCGGACATCACGAAGAGATTACTGGGCTTCAAGTCACGGTGTATGACACGTTGGTCATGAGCGGCTTGCAAGCCGCGCGAGGCTTGGAAAATGATTTCCACGACACGCTCGGCATTGAGGAAAGATCCGGAACTCTTGATGAGTTTATTAAGGCTTCTACCCGGCAGAAGCGGCATCACGAAGAAAGGCTTCCGCTCGCTATCCTCGGTGAACTCGCCAATATCAAGGATATCGACGATATTCGGATGAGACAGGCTCGCCAGTATCGTCCATTCTTTTTGGAACAGTTCGAGCGATTCGGGATCCGGCGTCCCTTTCAGCGTCTTGATAGCTACAGGGCGACGGGTGACCGTGTCAAATGCCTTGAAGACGATACCCATTCCACCGCCGTCAATGGCCGGCAGCTCAATACGGTAACGCCCGTAATCCTGCAGCCCGGGCATATTTTTTCGTTGAGTTCATAGGATAGCAGGCGCATGATTTATGGGATTATCACATTCCTTCGCACTGTCGTCACTATTTAGAAATGTCCCTTTCTGAAAGGATGCATTTAGGATCGGGAACCGGAGTGCTGGGGGGAGGGCGGCATTGAACTCCTTGCCGTGCGCAGGCTGGTCTGACGTCTTCCTCACTCATCTATGTCCTTACCGACCAAGCCTCATTGGCTCAGTTTCAGAGGGACACGTCTTTTCGAGCTATCAAGGGAAGATCTTATCGACATCCAACAACTCGACCCGTTCCAGATAGCTCGCTAGCGCCGCTTCGCTTCTCGCGAGCCGCCGGAAGGCCAACCGAAGGAAGAGATTAGCGCGGACGACCTCGTTCGGGAACTCATTTGGGAAGACTGCCGGCGGCCCAGAGGATCGCTCGTTCCACGAGTGTGCGATAGTTCGGGTTGCCGTATGCGGACGGACCATGTCCCAGCAGCAGGTACGCGATCTGAGAGCCCTTATATTGATGGGTCCATCCCAATTGCTTGCCGACCCCGGGCTGGTCGGTTGACAAAAAGATGTCGTTATTTGTGTTCACAAAGTAATTGGAATAGGTCTCATCGACGAAATCAAAATCGGCCATTCCCGCGGTTATCGGGTGGTCCTTGGCGACATGAGCACGATAGGCGGTATTCGGCTTGTATCCTGACCACGTTAATTTGGGCGTCTGCGGCTGCTGCTCGAACCGGCCCTTTCCGCCTCTGAGCCAGCTATACTCCTCATCATCCGGACACGAACCGAGAGCG
>JBJMGJ010000146.1:0-5083 GCA_045807965.1 Bryobacteraceae bacterium
AGACCGTTTCCGATCGTTGGCCCAAAGCCACGCTCGAACGGTTGTGCGGAGAACTGGCCGTAACGCTCTGTGAGCGTCTCGGTATTAGCAACTAAACGCTTCGGCTTCTGAAAACCTTTAAACATAGTTCTTCCTTCTCGTCGATCGATCGAAGCTTACTTCGAATACAGCTCGACGATGAGCTGTTCATTCAACTGAATTTGCACCAACTCTTCGCGCTTGGGCTGCTGGAGAACCCGAGCCCGTAACGCATCGCGGTCAACCTCAAGCCACGAGGGGCTGGGGGTGTGTGCCGTGGCGTCTCGTGCTGACAAAATAGCCGCATTTTCGCGGCTCGATTGACGAACTTCGATCACGTCGCCCGGTTTGACGGTGTAGGAGGGAATGTTGACCTTGCGGCCATTTACGTTGAAGTGACCGTGACGAACGAGCTGGCGACCCTGTGCACGACTGGTGGCTAAACCCATTCGGTAGAGAACGTTATCGAACCGGCGCTCCAACATGCCGAGCATGAGTTCGCCAGTGATACCTTTTTGAGTCACAGCCTTCTCATAAAGATTCCGAAATTGTCCTTCGAGAACCCGGTAATACCGCCGAGCCTTCTGTTTTTCCCGGAGTTGCAGACCGTAGCCGACGATCTTTGTCTTTTTGTCTTTTCCGTGCTGACCGGGAGCGAAATTTCGCTTCTCAATCGCACACTTTTCTGAATGGCAGCGCTCGCCTTTCAGAAACAACTTCATGCCCTCACGCCGGCAGAGCCGGCAAACCGGGCCACTATACCTTGCCAATTCAATAACCTCCAGTTACATAGCTCGCAAGCTTCGCTCGCGGCACCGTCAGGTGCGGTTTACGGTCGGCAGACCTTCTTCCCGCTTACTTACGACAATCCACCCCGGTAGCCCCGGGTTCAAACATCAAACTCTACGCTTTTTGGGCGGCCGGCAGCCGTTATGGGGCATCGGTGTCACGTCCTTAATGGCGCGAACTTCGATGCCGGCAGTTGCCAGAGCGCGAACCGCCGACTCACGACCCGAACCCGGACCGGCGACCCGTACTTCCACCGTGCGCAGACCTGATTCCTTGGCCTTGTTGGCGGCCGTGAGGGACGCCTGCTGAGCGGCGAACGGTGTACCTTTTCGCGATCCACGGAACCCGAGCGAGCCGGAACTGGACCACGCGAGTACGTTTCCGATAGGATCCGTGAAGGTAACGATGGTGTTGTTAAAGGAAGCCTGAATGTGAACAGTCCCGTAAGGAACGTTCTTCTTTTCCTTCTTCTTGAAGCTCTTCTTCTTGGTTGTCTTTGCAGCTGCTTTCGCCATTGATCTCTCCCCGGATTAGGTCTTACCCGTGGCCTTCTTCTTGTTCGCCACCGTACCCTTGCGCGGCCCCTTGCGGGTGCGCGCGTTGGTGTGGGTACGCTGTCCACGAGCAGGCAATCCACGGCGGTGTCGCAGACCACGATAGGAGCCCATTTCCATCAATCGCTTGATGTTCATGGACACCTCTTTTCGAAGGTCGCCTTCGATCGCTCCTTCGCCTTCGATCAGATTGCGAAGGTGGTTGACCTCTTCTTCCGAGAGGTCCTGAACCTTCTTATCCGGGTCAACCTGCGCCCGATGGAGAAGGGATAACGACCGGGTTCTCCCGATCCCGTAGATATACGTCAGCCCAATGGCCGCCCGCTTCCGATTCGGAAGATCTACACCTGCAATACGCGCCATATCAAAATCCTTCTACTTTAGCCCTGCCGCTGCTTGTGCTTCGGGTTTGTGCAAATGACGCGCACGACACCGTGGCGATGGATCACTTTGCACTTGTCACACAACTTCTTTACAGATGCCCGCACCTTCATGGCATTCGTCCTTTCGTCAATAACTCTAATACCCGCCCGCGCGTACGATCCTGAATCGAGAGAGCCACCCGCACCCGGTCGCCTACACGCAATCGCGTGAAATTAGCGTGCCCGGGACCAGGGAAATGAGCAATCACCTGATGCCCGCCGTCCAGACCTACCCGGACCAGGGCACTGGGCAACAACTCCCTAACCAAACCCTCCGCAGTTCGCTCCGCACCGTCAGCGTCGCTTTGCAACACCACGATTTCGCCCGACCCTCTTACGGCCGCGACAATACCCAGGGACCGTCATCGGTCACCGCCACCATATGCTCGAAATGCGCCGAGTACGAACCATCCCTGGCCACCGCCGTCCAGCGATCGCCCAAAACCTTCGTCTCCGCCTTGCCAGCATTCACCATCGGTTCGATGGCGAGAACCATACCCGGTTTGAGCCGGGGATTCTCTCCGCGCCGATCCACATAGTTCGGAATCTGCGGTTCCTCGTGAAGAGAGGTCCCGATTCCGTGTCCCACAAACTCACGCACGATCGAGAAGCCGTTTGAAACCACATACTTCTCCACCGTCCCACACACATCGAACAACCGGTTACCCGCCCGCACCCGGTCGATTGCCAGTTCGAGGCTCTCTTCCGTTACCTTCAGGAGGCGTTTCACCGAATCGTTCACCTCGCCTACCGCAACCGTCGTCGCCGAATCGCCGAAATACCCGTTAAGCTGAACACCGGTATCGATGGACACGATGTCGCCTCGTTTCAGCTTGCGCTTGGCCGAGGGCATGCCATGGACCACCTCTTCGTTCACCGACGTGCAGAGCACATACGGATACTTGGTCCCGGAGGCATGCGAGTAGTAGCCCTTGAAGGCCGGCTTCGCACCCGCGTCGGCGATCATTTTCTCCGCCGCAATCTCAAGGTCATTGGTCGTAGCACCTTCCACGACGAGCGGTTTCAGCTCCTGGAGAATCTGATATACGAGCAGTCCGCTTTTGCGTAACTTCTCGATCTCGGCCGCACTTCTCCGCACGATCATGGAAAGCAACTCAACCTGAACAAACTACGCTCACTGACGCTCGACGCAAGTAAAATCGGCGTTCGGGACGATACCCGCCGCCGACAACTCCCCGAGTATTTGCAACGAGATATCCCTCGGCTCCGCGTTGGCAGCATCGACCTCTATCATTGGAACCCTGGTTTTCCGGAAAAAATCCAACACCGGCCGCGTCTGGAGGTCGTATTGTTCCAACCGCTCCCGAATCACAGACTCGCGATCATCTTCGCGTGTCACCAGCGGTGTCCCATCTAAGTCACAGATTCCGGCATTCTTAGGGGGCTTCGTTGTCAAACTGTACAGGGTTCCGCAGACCGGACACTGCCGTCGACCACTCAGGCGAGCTACGATAATTTCGTAGTCAACCATTAACTGTACCACGGCCGGACGAAACCCGTAAACCGGCAGGAAGCCGAGCAACACCTGCGCCTGGTTAGTGGTCCTGGGATAACCGTCCAGGATAATGCCCAATCGGGTATCCGGCTCGTGCAGCCGCTCCCGAATGAGATCATTGACCAATTCGTCCGGAACCAGACGGCCTGATCTGATCAGGCGCTGGCTGTCTTCGCCAATCCGGTCGCCAAGCGCGATATGGACCCGCAACATATCCCCCGTGGAGATGTGTGGTCCCTGCAAACAAGTTTGAAGCAACCGGGCCTGAGTTCCCTTGCCTGATCCCGGTGACCCGAACAGCATGACCGCCGGCGCCAAAGCGCGCGATTCTGGAGTAGGTACTGTCAAGGGCTTATGCGGTCGTGCTTCGACGTCCCCGGATCCTACCCGCACGCGGGGTAAACCCTTCGTAGTGCCGCATAATCAGCTGCGCCTCAATTTGGTTGACCGTGTCCATAGCGACTCCAACCACAATCAACAGCGAAGTTCCGCCAAAGAAGAATGTGACGCCGAGCCCGTCCAGAAGCCACCGGGGGAAATGAGCGTCGATAAAGTTCCCGACCAGAGGCAGCCGCTGCAGCTTGATTCCCGAGATCATGATCATGGGAATGAGCGACAAAATTGACAGATAAAGTCCACCGACGACGGTAATCTTCGACAGAATCTTGTCCATGTATTCGGCCGTATTCTTGCCGGGCCGGATACCGGGAATGAACCCGCCGTACTTCCGCATGTTATCCGCCGCTTCGTTCGGATTGAAGATGATCGATACGTAGAAGAAACAGAAAAAAACGATCAGCAGGACGTAGACCAGATAGTACAGCGGCGTAGAACTACCCAGCGCCCCGAACATGTTGCTCAGCCAGGGACTGTTCTTGACAAAACTCGCCTGAATCGCAGTCTGCGGCAGGGCCAGAAGGGACGAAGCGAAGATGATCGGAATAACACCGCCGGCGTTAACTTTGAGGGGCAGGTGAGTCGACTGTCCGCCCATCATCCGGCGCCCGACGACACGCTTGGCATACTGCACCGGAATGCGACGTTCGCCGCGTTCCACCAACACGATGAACGCCACCACCGCCACCATGACAGCGAGGATGATCATCATCTGCAGAGGATGCCACTGGTGCGTAACGAACGTGTTGTTGTAAATGTTCCCGATCGCGCCCGGCAGGCCGACAACGATACCGACGAAGATGATGAGCGACATTCCGTTACCGATTCCGCGGTCGGTGATCTGCTCACCCAACCACATGATGAACGCGGTACCGGTGGTAAATGTCAGCATCGTCAGCACCACGAAACCGAAGCCGGGATTCAGAACGAAATTGCCCTCGATGTTCTTCAGGGTCAGTGCAATACCGGCCGACTGGATCAGGGCGAGAATCACTGTCAGATAGCGGGTCCACTGCGTGATCTTGCGCCGCCCGAGTTCGCCTTCCTTCGAAAGCTTTTCAAGAGTGGGCACGACCACCGTAAGCAACTGCAGAATGATCGATGCCGTGATGTACGGCATGATGCCCAGCGCGAAGATCGTCAGTTTGCTGAGCTGTCCGCCGCTGAATAGATCGACAAGTCCCAGGGGACCACTGCGCATCCGCTCGAAGATGCGGGCCAGCGCATCTGCGTTGATGCCCGGCGTGGGAATGTGTCCGCCCAGCCGGTAAATGGCCAGGAGCCCGAGCGTAAAGAGGACACGCTTGCGGAGGTCCGGAATACGGAAGACGTTGGCGAAAGCCTCGAAAAACTTCATGACGGGGATGCTCTTATTGTCGCGTATCCGG
>JBJMGJ010000147.1:0-17452 GCA_045807965.1 Bryobacteraceae bacterium
CCGAATATCCCGCGGAGCGCTTGAAGTTCATTGCGGAGGATACAGCCGTTAACCACGTTTTATCAACCAGACGAGTCCAAGCGAAGCTTCCCGTTCCCGCGCCGATTACCTATGTTGACGATCCAGACTGTTCCGTTTGGTCGCTAAACAACGGTCCCGTCGCTCACAACTCTACGCCGGAATCGACAGCGGTCATCATTTATACTTCCGGTTCTACAGGCCTGCCCAAGGCGGCTTGCATTCCGCATCGGGCTGCTGTGCGGACGGTGCGCAATCAAAACTATGTAGATGTCCGAGTCGGAGAACGGGTTGCCCAGGTAGCCAGTCCCTCGTTCGACGCCGCCATCATGGAGACTTGGCTTGCGCTTGTGAACGGCGCCACGCTTGTCGGTATGAGACGGGAAACGCTCTTAGGACCAACGGAGCTAGCCGAATTCCTGTCGGTTGAACGGATCGACATCATGGTGTTGAATACTGCTTTCTTGCACCAGATCGGACGCGACGCGCCTCATGCATTGGCCGGCGTTCGAAAAATCCTGTTCGGTGGAGAGGCCGCCGAACCAGGACCGATGCGACCGCTATTAGAGCATCTACCACCGGGTGCACTTGTCAACGGGTACGGCCCCGCAGAAGGATGCGTCATCTCGACTTACTTCGAGATTGATGCGCTGGCAGAGAACGCCGCTACAGTGCCGATCGGAAGGCCGGTTGCGAATGCACAGATTTATCTCCTCGATCAACTGGGGCGTCCCGTTCCGATTGGCGTACAGGGTGAAATCTACATCGGCGGAGAAGGCGTGGCAAACGGGTACTGGAATAGGCCCGAACTAAGCGCGGAACGCTTCCTTCCCGATACCTTCAGCGGTAAGACAAACCGGTTGCTGTACAAAACGGGAGACTTAGCCTGTATGCGAGGCGATGGTCTCTTAGAATTCCGGGGGCGGGCCGATGAACAGGTCAAGGTTCGCGGCCACCGCATCGAACTGGCGGAAGTCCGTCAAGCGATAGAAGAGCATCCGGACGTGAAACAAGTGTTCCTCATGGTCCGCGAAGATCAGCCGGGTGACAAGAGGTTGACGGCTTATGTCACTCTCCATCGTGCTCTTCAGAATTCGCAGGAGAGTCTTCGGCAACATACCGGTCAGAAGCTCCCGGCTCACATGTTACCGGCTGCATTCGTAGTCATGGATTCGATACCAATCAACACGAACGGGAAGGTCGACCGGAGATCTCTACCGGCACCGGTTGATCGGCCAGACCTCGTTATCGGCTATCAGGAAGCGCAGGACGAACTCGAGCGCACGCTGGCGCGAATCTGGCGAGAACTGCTACGCGTGGACAATGTCGGAGTACACGACAACTTCTTCGAGCTTGGCGGGCATTCGTTACTCGCGGCACGGCTCATCACGAGAATCGAGGCTGAGACCGGACACAACTTGCCCGTTGCGAGCCTGTTTGAGGCCCCTACGGTCGCAAAACTGGCGGCCAAAATGAAGAGCCGGAACTACCTGGGCAGTTGGTCACCGCTTGTGCAACTGAAAGCTGCAGCGGTGTCCGATGGCGCCTCCGCGCCGTTCTTTTGCGTCCACTCTCTGGGCGCGAACTTGGTCAGCTTTCATAAAGTGGCATCGTTGATGCGAGGGAGTGGGGCCGTCTATGGCTTACAACCTCAAGGACTTGACGGAAACGATGAGCCTCTCGACAGTATCGAGGCCATGGCGTCGTCCTACATTGACGAGATTCTCAAGGTTCAGCCAAGAGGCCCCTATTATCTGGGTGGTGTCTGCATTGGTGGTGTACTCGCTTACGAAATCGGGCAGCAACTCCAGGCGAGGGGAATGCAAGTAGCGCTGATTGCACTTATTGACTCTTTCTTACCAGGCGCACTACAGCATCAGGTCGCGCGCAAGACTTGGATCGAGTATCTAGATAACCATTTAGGAGAAATGCTGCGACGACCCGCTTGGGAACGGGTCCTCTACCTCCTGCGGTGGGCTGCGAAGTGCGGCGTTCTCCTGGAGCGGGTTTTCGGATGGCGGGACAACAGCTCTCTGGCACAAGCAACTCGCCGGATTGCGCAGGCTCACATCAAAGCGGTCAAGAATTACCAACCCAAAGCCTATTCAGGAAAGATTATTCAGTTCATGTGCAGTGATGGTCCATACCGATCGTATGAAGATCGGCGTCTCGGGTGGAGTTCTCTGCTTGCAAGCGGATTAGAGATACGAATCGTACCAGGTGATCATCTTTCGATGCTCGAAGAGCCGAACGTGGCCGTTCTTTCCGAAGCGTTGCAATCCGCCTTAGACGGCGCCGAGGGCATAGCTTCCGAATCGGCGCACCGGCCAATGGTCGGGCAACGGCAGGCGGTCAAGGCCATGCAGGTGACAGGCGACCGTGCCGAGATTGGCAAGTTCTCGTCGGCATTTCCCATTGCCCGTTGACCCAGTCGTATCGTTCAGAGGGTAAAGGCTCAGCTTTGCATAGTCTGATGAAGTCTTCTGACAAGCCTTCGTAAAGACTATGCGCTCGAAAACATTTCCTAGAAGCGAGTGACGGACGTGAAATTACTAATTGTAGATAATTACGACTCATTCACCTTCAACCTATTTCAGCTGGCAGCTGAGGTGTTCGAAGTTGTTCCCACGGTGCTGAGGAACGACCACGATTTCAACGACATAGTGGGTAGCGATTTCGATGCTGTGCTAATTTCCCCAGGACCAGGGTCGCCCGTGAACGATCACGATTTCGGGGTTTGCAAGCGCATCATCTGCGAGCTAAATCTACCAATCTTTGGTGTTTGTCTGGGTCATCAGGGGGTCGCTCACTTCATGGGCGGCAAGGTGACGCACGCTCCGGCGCCTATGCACGGTCGTGAACAGCACGTTCATCACAATGGTACCGGGATATTTGAGGGCGTTCCGAATCCCTTCGTCGTGGTACGTTATCACTCCCTGATTGTGGCTGAACCTGTACCAGAATGCTTGCAAGTGACCGCCCGGACCGATGACGGGCTGATTATGGCGATGGCGCATAAACGCCGTCCAATCTGGAGCGTTCAGTTCCATCCAGAGTCCATTTGCTCTTGCTATGGACGCGAGATGATGGCCAATTTCCATCGGCTGGCGACAGAGTTTCACCGGACTTCTACTGGGCAAAAAACAACGCAACATAACGCGAATGCCTCTTCAACTGAAAAGATTGAGCGCGTTCATGTTCAGAGTGACCGCCGAATGAGAATGCATGCGCGAAGGAGCCCCCTCCGATTTAGCGCAGAGCAAATTTTCGAGAGGGCATTCTATCGGCTCCCTTATGCATTCTGGCTAGATAGCAGCCTCACCGTAGGAACAGATGCCAGGTTCTCGTTCATGGGCGGTGAGGCTGCGGAGGAAGTAGAATGCGTTCGCTACTTCGCGCAAAATCGACGGATAAGTGTCCGGCGGAATAGGGTCGAAGAACTCAGCAAAGAAGATCTGTTTGCGTACTTAGAAAGGCGACTCTCCGGCACAGAAATCACCGGCGTTGATTTCCCATTCGATTTCACTGGCGGGTTCGTAGGATATTTCGGGTATGAGCTGAAAACTCTGACGGGAGCTCAGTTCGCTCACAAAGCGCGGCATCCAGACTGTCTTGCGATGCTGGCAAAGCGATTTGTGGCAGTCGATCACTGGAACGGTGACATGTTTCTGGTATTTATTGGCAGAGACGCTGATTTTGACGCAGCTCAGACATGGTTTGGAGAGATTGAAACCAGGATTTCTGACGAGAGTTATGCAGCGCAGCAGAATGTAGAAGATAGCCACTGCGAAGACATGATGTTCCGTTCCGCCATTTCAGAGACCGAGTACTTGAAGAAGATCGAGCGTGCCCTTGAGGCGATCCATGAAGGAGAAACCTACGAAGTCTGCCTGACTAATGAACTCTCTGCTAACACGGGTGTTGACCCCTTCACGTATTACAAAAGGCTTCGGCAGCGAAATCCAGCGCCCTATTCTGCGTTCCTTCGTTTCCCTGAGCTTTGTGTCGCATCGTCCTCTCCTGAAAGATTCCTTAAGCTTGGAGCGAATCGTACGATCGAGACTAAGCCTATCAAGGGCACGGCACGTCGCGGTCAGTCACAGGAAGAAGACGACAAGCTCAAAAGCACGCTTGCGGGGGATATCAAGAGTCGGTCAGAAAACCTGATGATTGTCGATCTTCTGCGCAACGATCTGGGCCGTGTGTGTGATATCGGATCGGTACACGTCCCCAAACTGATGCAAGTTGAGTCTTACGCCACAGTTCACCAACTGGTGACAACTGTGCAGGGCACTCTCTCGATGAATAAGACTCATCTCGATTGCTTACAAGCTGCTTTTCCGGGCGGGTCAATGACCGGAGCCCCGAAAATCAGAACAATGGAAATCATTGATGACCTCGAAGGTCGCGCACGTGGTGTGTACTCCGGCTCTATAGGTTTCCTTTCGTTCAGTGGAAGAGCCGACCTCAACATCGTTATCAGGACGGCTGTCTTTTCTAGAAATATGGTGACAATCGGCGTTGGTGGCGCTGTTATAGCCTTGTCCGATCCTCAAGAAGAATGGCAGGAAATTCTGCTAAAAGCCAAAGCGCTCCTTGCGACATTTGAGGCAATGGGCAACACCGTCGTATTGTCAACGCGAGATCAGGAGTCATATGGAACAACTATCGACCTTTCGAAGAGAGTTGGATGATTTGGACGAACGCCTGATGGCGTTGCTGGCTGAGCGATTCGAGATTTGCCGTCGAGTAGCGGTGTTCAAGGCGCAAACTGGCACCCCGATCATGCAGCCGGGACGGGTAGCGCAAGTCAAGGATGCGGCGCGCGCTCGTGCCGCCGCTTTTGGACTTTCACAACAGTTTGCGCAGGAACTTTACGACGCCATTATCTCGGAGGCATGTCGATTGGAGGACAGGATCATTGAGCAATTGGTATAGAGCGCAATCGGGGAAGTGGCTAAGTAGTCAATGCGGCGATAAGTTTCTCGGTCCAGGCGCGGAGAATGTCGCTTTCAGGCTCGAGAACATCTCTTATTTGTTCGAAAAGTTCGTGAAACCGTTGCAGACCATCAGCACCTGAGGCGTCATCAATACGAGCGACTCCGTCACTCAGCTTGTTTCGAACGACTCCCCCAAGCGGGTGCCAAGTCTGAATGTCCCAATAAACGTCGGGATTCTGGCTAGCGATACGGTAAAGCAGAGCGAGCAGGAGCCGATGAGGCGGGGTTGCAAGTTTGACGGTCTTCGAAATGTCAACATCCAAGTGAACTACCGCTTGGCCAAACGCCAGAACGGCGGCATGCGTCGCTACCTGGACCGCGGCGGTCAGTTTGTCGTGTTCAACTGCGCTAATCGATACAACCTGAGCTCCCCACGAAGATATCAACTGGTGTAACGCGCTGGTCTTGGGGCCGGAATCAATCTCTACTGCGGCGACCGCATTGCGAGCCCAGCCCAGTGATGGGGCAAACATCGGATTCAGCGAAAGGAGTTCGCAATGGCCGATGTGCTGCGCCAGAAGCTGCGCAATCTCAGTTTTGACCGAGAGTGTGTCCACCCAGAGGCTCCCTTTGGACATGAGCGGCAAAACTGAAGCGACCGCATCTAGTGTGACCGTTTCAGGCAAGCAGAGGCACACGCAATCGCTAGCGCGTATTTCGGAGATCAGCTCTGCCGAGGGAACACGGACATCAGACTCAACGTAAGTGTATTGGGACTCGCGGCTTGAGCGGGTACCGACAAACGGTCGAGAGTCAGAAATTGTGACTCGGATTCCACTCTCGCGCATAGACTGAGAGAGCAAAATCCCCACCTGCCCAAGCCCACCTATGACAAGAGCGCGAGCTATTGGATTAGAGATGTCATCGATTTTAATACACTGCCCGGAACTTTAGCCCTCAAGTTTCTGGGCGGGGAGTCGTTAAGCACTTTAGGGAATTCACTCGCCATGTTCTGTCCGCCGGGGTGATCGAGGGATTACCGGTAGAGTCCCCGATCGAACAGGCAGTATCTCACTTACATAAACATGTGTGGAATAGTTGGCTATATAGGCAGTCGTGAAGCGGCCCCCGTGATCGTGGACGGTCTTCGGCGTCTTGAATATCGGGGCTATGATTCGGCGGGAGTAGCGGTTTTCTCGGACGAAAAGTGCCTCGAAGTGCGACGGGCGTCCGGAAAGCTTTGCAATCTGGAAGAGGTCATCCGGACTAATCCGCTCTCGGGCGTTTACGGGATCGGACATACCCGATGGGCTACTCATGGGCGTCCGACGGAAGAGAATGCGCATCCACACCGTGATTGCACGGGTGAAATCGTCGTCGTCCACAACGGGATTGTCGAGAATTACCTGCAGCTTCGGAAGCAGCTAACGGCGGAAGGCCACGCGTTCAAAACCGAAACCGACACGGAGGTTCTGGCCCATCTTGTGGAAAAGCATCTGCGTGGCAATAAACTCGAAGATGCGGTTAGGAAAGCCCTGAAGGAAATCTCCGGAGTGTTCGCAATCAGCGTTATCGCGACTTCCGATCCTAGTAAGATCATTGCCGCTCGCTCCGGCCCTCCGGTGGTGGTGGGATTGGGCAAAGGTGAATTTTTTGTCGCTTCCGACGTGCCCGCCATCCTAAACCATACACGGGACATGATCTTCCTGAATGATGGTGATCTCGCGATCCTTACGCCCGACGGAATCACTCTTACCGACTTCGATGGCCGGAAAGTACAGCGCTCAATGTCGCACATTCTGTGGGATCCGATCTCGGCGGAAAAAGGCGGCTACAAGCACTTCATGCTCAAAGAAATCTTCGAGCAGCCCCGCGCGATTAAAGACACGCTGATTGGCCGAGTCGGACTAGACACCGGCCGCGTCTTCCTCGACGAAATCGGTATTCCAGAAGCGGATTTCCGCCAATTCCAGCAGGTCAAAATCGTCGCTTGTGGCACAAGCTGGCACGCCGGTCTTGCCGGTAAATTCATCATCGAACGCTTGGCCCGGCTTCCAGTGGAAGTGGATTACGGCAGCGAATTTCGTTATCGAAACCCCATCATTCCGGCCAATACTCTGACCATTGTGATCTCACAGTCGGGCGAAACCGCGGATACGCTCGCGGCTCTGCGCGAGGCCAAGGCCAAAGGTTCCAAGACCTTGGCTATCTGCAATGTTGTCGGGTCCATGATCACACGTGAAGCTAGTGGAACTCTGCTCACGCACGCCGGCCCCGAGATCGGGGTCGCATCCACAAAAGCGTTCACATCCCAGATCGCGGCGCTTCTCCTTCTAGGTATATATATGGGCCAGGTCAAGGAAACGCTGGATTCCGAAGTCGCGTTCGCCCAAGAGCTCGCAGAGATCCCCAGCAAGCTGGAACAGGTGCTCGCACAGTCTGAGATCTACGAGGCCATGGCAAAGAGTCTCTCGAAGGCGCAGGATTTCCTGTATCTCGGCAGAGGTATCCACTTCCCGATCGCTCTAGAAGGCGCCCTAAAATTGAAGGAAATTTCGTACATTCACGCTGAAGGTTACCCTGCCGGAGAGATGAAACACGGCCCGAATGCGCTTATCGACGAGAACCTGCCCGTTGTTGTGCTCGCCACCCGCGATCCGCTCTCCAAAGAGAGCCAGGTTCAGTACGACAAAACGCTATCGAATATTCAGGAGGTCAAGGCCCGTAGTGGTGTCGTGGTGGCCATCGCTTGTGAAGGCGATGAAGAAGTGGCTAAGATGGCCGATCACCTCATCACGATCCCGGTCACTCGCGAGTTATTCCTTCCGCTGTTGGAGATGATCCCGATGCAGTTGCTTGCGTACCACATTGCAGTGCGCCGCGGGTGCGATGTCGATCAGCCCCGAAATCTCGCTAAAAGTGTAACGGTCGAATAAGTCGTCCGTGTTATGCCCTTCCTCGTGCAATCGAGCACGAGAGAGACATGTCAGGGAAGGATGCAATTGGCTTTCGGAGCACTAACTCTCCCGGAGGAGCCACTTAGCCGCGTTCTTCTGCATTTTCACGTATTCCGGATTCCATAAGACTGAGATCATGTGTCCGGGCGCCATAAAACAGACCCGGCCTTTCCCGTAGTCATACGCCCATACCGATTCCGCCGTATTGCTGCGTTTGCCGCTCAAATCGGTATACTCCAGCCCTTTCTCGTTTACGCTTCGAGCTAGTACGTACTTCGGATCTTTGTCATACGTGACAAAATGCTGCTCGTCCGTAACCACGAAATCGCTCACGCCCCGAGTAATCGGGTGGTCCTGGTTCACGATTTTGACCTTGAACGGGCGAATAGGCGGATGGCCAGTGTAAACGGCCCCTTCGACAGCGCGATAATCCGCATTCAGGAGGGAAGCCTGACTATTATTATGAAAGGCCCAGAGCGAACCGCCTTCCTCGACCCAGGACTTGATGGCCTTGCCCTGCTCAGCGGTCATCCATCCCTCTCCGCGACCGCCGAGCTTCTTTCCGAGAGGAGGCTCGCTGACGATATCTTCGGGCTTCCCGTTCCAATACATGGCCTGATAGTAACCATCGGGAAACCGCAATCCATCGCGGTACATGATCAGGATTTTGTATTTTTTCAGGTTCTCGTAAGTCAGCAGTTTCTCCTGATCGGTGAAATCAATCGTGAGTCCTGCGCCTTCTACAAGGGTTTTATTCAGCCCGGTCCGGATGTAGTCCGAGTTATGCGACTCGTCTCCGCAAAGCGCAAACGCTGTCGCGGTTGTGGCTGCTGGGAAAGCCGGCCGCATACCCGACGCGATTCCCGCTCCGGCCAATCCGGCCGCGCGCAACACCGACCTGCGCGAAATCATAGCCTGCGTATTCATCGGAGCCCATCCTCTTTTCCGAATCGCTGTCCCGGTTAATTTAACACGGCCCAGATTAGTCATAGGAGACGCGCGCGACTGTGCCCTTGAGTTTCGAGTTGGCAGCGGCTGTGGCTGCCAGCTTGTTTGACGGAATCTGCGTCGGCGCGATAGACTCTCTCATGCAAATCGGCGCACGCGCCCACGAGTGCGTAACCCCGAGCAAGCTCCGTTTCGTCCAGTAGTGTTGAAGCTTCCAAAGAAAATGAGAGCAGTGCGAAAGACCAAGCGAAGCCTTCGCTTCCCCGGACTCTATTCAGTTGTGTTGCTGGCCGCGGCCGCCCTTTCCGCCCCTGCGCAAAATGCGACGGAGCATCCGTTTGTCAGCCCGATCTTCGGCGACAGTATGGTGCTTCAACGCAATAAGCCCAACACGATCTGGGGCTGGTCCGAACCGGGCGACACTGTCCGAGTCGAGATCGCTGGAAATACCGCCACAGCAACGGCCGGCGCCGACGGCAAGTGGCAGGCGAGAGTTCAGCCGCCCGCTATGGGCGGACCTTACACAGTAAAAATCGCCGGGAAGCAAAGTGTGGAGTTGCATGGTGTGCTTGTGGGCGATGTCTGGCTCTGTGCCGGGCAATCCAACATGCAATTTGGCCTCGCGCAAGTGAGAAATGCCGCAGACGTAATCAAAGATGCGAATCACCCTCTGATCCGCTTCTTTGTTGTCGGTCAGCGTGCGGCTTACACCCGTGTTGATGTACCGCGCGGGTCGTGGAAGGCCGTCTCGCCCTCCACGGTTGGCGGGCGCGGGGGCATCTCGGCGGTCGCCTACTTTTTTGCCCGCAAGCTGGAAGAAAACATCCATGTCCCGATCGGCCTGGTTCAGGACGCTGTAGGAGGAGTACCGGCAGAGACCTATACCAGCCCCGAAGGTCTGCGCCCCTTGAAGGACTTTGACGCCGGTCTGGCAGAAGTCGAGCGTCGGCATCAGGCGGGTCAGCCCGAATACGGCAACTATATAAACCACTGGTACGACGACTACGATCTCGGCACCCGTGCGGGTGCCAACTGGGCCGACCCGGCACTCGACGACTCATCCTGGAAGACGGTGACGGTCCCGGGCTCATTCTTCCGCGATCTCGGCATCGAGGACGTTGCTGGTCTTTGCTGGTTACGTAAGGAGATCACGCTTCCCGCAACCTTGCCGGCGGGGGCGGCGCGGCTATATCTGGGTTCCGTGGATAAGATGGACACCACGTATATCAACGGTCACCAGGTCGGAGCCAGTTCGTGGGTGGAAAATCCGCGTGCGTATTTCGCTCGCGACGGAGTTCTGAAACCCGGCCGGAACGTGATCGCAATTCGCTTGTTTAAGATGCGCGCCTCTCGCGGATTTCTCGGAAAACCGGAGGAACTGCACCTCACCTTAGGTGATGGAACGGTTATTCCCTTAAACGGCGAGTGGAAAGGAAAGCTCAGCGTAAACGGTCGGCCGCCTCAACCGCTACCCCTCGGGTTCGAGAACAATCCGGTTATGCCGAGTGTCCTATACAACGGCATGTTGGCGCCGATTGTTCCGCTTTCGATTACGGGCGCAATCTGGTATCAGGGAGAGTCCAATGAGAAACACGCGGCGCAGTACCGCACCCTGCTTCCGGCGATGATCTCCGATTGGCGAAGGCTGTTCGGGCAGGGCAACTTCCCCTTTTACATAGTCAGCCTTCCTTTGTACAAACATCACAATGACGTGCCGGTCGATGACTCCTGGGCGGAGGTGCGGGAGGCTCAGGCGCTCGCGGCGAAAAATCTTCCGAACAGCTGTCTCGCGGTTACGGTGGATACAGGCAACCCCGATAACATCCACCCGATCGACAAAAAGGAACCCGGCGAACGTCTCGCTCTCTGTGCTCTTGGTGAGCATTACGGGCAGAAGGTCGCATATTCGGGCCCGATGTTGAAATCCGTCGACCGACTACCTGGCGCGATCAAATTGCATTTCGATCATATTTTCGGAGGCCTTGTCGCGAAAGGCGGAGAGCCGGGCGAGTTCGCCATTGCCGGTGAGGACCGCAAATGGTCTTGGGCCAGCGCCCGCCTGGAAGGCGACACGATCACCGTGAGCGCCAGTTCTGTTCCAAATCCGAAAGAAGTACGCTACGCGTGGCAGGCGAATCCCAAAGCGACCTTATTTAACGGTGCGGGCCTACCAGCCGCGCCGTTCCGGACCGATAACTGGCCTGGTATCGCGCAGGACGTCCGGTGATCGGCTCGCCTCAGGTCTCCGGCCCGAAAAACTAAAATAATGAACATTGGCACCATGCGAAACCTCTTCGCTGCACTTGGCTTGTGCAGTTTCACCATCGGCAGCGCTTGTGCGCAGCAGTCGAGCACCGGCTGGAAAGATTACCTCGGAGGACCCGACAGCTCCCATTTTTCGCCGTTGAAGCAAATCACGCCTGAGAATGTCAGCAAACTCGAGATTGCCTGGAGTTATGCGCCTGGCGAAGGAAATTACAACTTCAGCCCCTTGGTCATCGACAACATTGCATACGTCGCGGCGAAACAGGGCTGCCTGGTTGCGCTGGACGCCTCAACCGGGAAAGAACTGTGGGCTCATTCGTTTACCGGTAGTAGCAAGGGCGGTGGGCTCGGCATCCAGCGTGGCGCCAATTATTGGGAAAGCAAGGACCGCACGGATCGAAGGTTGTTTATCGTATCCGGCGCTTTTTTGCACGCCATCGATGCGCGGACCGGGAACGTTATCGAAAGTTTCGCCGACCACGGCAAGCTGGACCTGAAAACCGGAGTTGATCGAGCGCCGATTCCTTTGGCGCCTAGAACTCCGGGACGCATC
This sequence comes from Bryobacteraceae bacterium, assembly GCA_045807965.1. Taxonomy (GTDB): domain Bacteria; phylum Acidobacteriota; class Terriglobia; order Bryobacterales; family Bryobacteraceae; genus Bog-105. The sequence continues at coordinate 11,682 of JBJMGJ010000147.1, forward strand.
TTCGACGATCTGCTGATCCTAGGAAGCTTCACCGGCGAGGGTTATCTTGCTCCTCCCGGCGATATTCGCGCTTTCAATGTAAAAACGGGGAAGCTGGTCTGGGTCTTCCACACGATCCCCCGACCTGGCGAATTCGGGTATGACTCCTGGCCTAAAGACGCCTATAAATACATGGGCGGTGTCGATGTCTGGGGCGAAATCACCGTCGATGAGAAGCGGGGCATTGTTTATCTGCCGGTGGCATCCGCCAAATACGAACTCTATGGGGGAGACCGTCCGGGCAACAACCTTTTCGCCGATTCCATATTGGCCTTGGACGCGCGCACGGGAAAATATCTCTGGCACTTCCAGACAATTCACCACGACGTTTGGGACTACGATCTCTCCGCTGCGCCGCAGCTCGCAACTGTCCAGCATGACGGCAAAACTGTGGACGTTGTGGCAGTTGCCTCGAAGAATGGTTTTCTTTATGTGTTCGACCGCGTCACCGGGAAGCCGCTTTGGCCGATAGAGGAGCGGCCCGTTCCGAAGTCCGATGTCCCCGGCGAATGGACATCTCCTACACAGCCTTTCCCGACTGTCGTGCCGCCGTTCGCACGACAAGGCATGACCATGAAAGATCTGTACAACGGGTTCATGACTCCGGAAGAGAAGGTCCGGTGGACGGAACGGCTAAGCAAGGCGCGAACTGGACTCTATACGCCGCCCGGACTCGTCGATACAGTTTTGCTGCCAAGCGTGAACGGCGGCGCGTTCTACTTCAGCACGGGCTCCGATCCCTCGCACGGCATCGTGTATGTCCAGTCGAAAGATGTACCGTCCATCATCAAGCTGGTTCCTGCCGGTGAATCGACATCAGCGAACTCCGGCGCTACCATCCCCGCCCGCACACGGCCTGCCGGCGGAAGCGGTGCTGCCGGTCGTGGGCCGGAAGCTATGGCCGCTCGAACTGGCCGCGCTGTCTATGAACAATCCTGCCAAGTGTGCCATGGTCCGGACTTGAAGGGAGATCGCGGGCCGCAGATCGATAACGCCGTCGCCCGCCTCGGGGTAGATGAGGTGAGTAACGTCATTTCCAAAGGAAAGGGCGCCATGCCGCCATTTCCGACCATGAGCGAAACCTATAAGAAAAGCCTGCTTGCATTCCTTAGCAACACCGAACTTGCTCCGCCCGGCTCCGCAATTCATCCCGGTGATTTAGCTGCTCGGGACGAGCCGCAGTATCCACCCGACGTCACACCGCCACCCTCACGCTATAAGACAGGATATGGCTCTGAGGGATACATCATCACCCCGCCATGGAGCACGCTGACGGCATACGATCTAAACGCGGGTAAAATCTTATGGCAAACGCCATACGGTGACCTCCCTCAGGCGGGTCCGAGCGCGAAGTTGAGGGGCAACGTGTCTCCCAGGGGTTCGTTCGTCGTAACAGCGGGTGGCGTAGTCTTGTTCGCCGCAAATGATTCGAAGCTCTATGCTCTGGATAAGAAAACCGGCGAAGTGATCTTCACGAAGGATCTCCCGAACGGAGCAAACGCTGTTCCCGCAGTTTACGAAGTAGGTGGCCGCGAGTACGTCCTGTTCTCGCTCGTCGGAGGCCCGGGATTTCCGGCTGGTGCCCGTATGCCGCCGGGAGGAGTGATTCCGCCAAATGGACGGAAATCCTACGTGGCTCTCGCTCTGCCCAAACCGTAAGAGCTGGGCAGAGATCGGAACCAGGTGTCACCAGAGAGGCTATTTGACGTAGCCTCTCTCCTTGTAATAACGAAGGGCTCCATGCGCCATGGGGATCACTTTACTGCTCGCTACTATCCTGACGTCGTAATACCAGGGATCCCCATACATCCGAAACAAGTCTTGATGTTGATCGAGCGCCTTGGCCAGAGTGTAAGTGAAGCTGTCGGGCGCTTCATCGCGGACGTAGATCGCATGCACTGACCGCATGAGCGTTGGTATCGGCCGTTCCACACCACGCAAAAAAGCGATGGGGGCGGTTGCCCGCACGTACCCGCGGCGGCCTTCTAACTTCGCCAGCAATGGATCGGGAAGATTGAAGAAGACAAGATCGTCGAGTTGGCTGACCTCGTACCACATGCGCTGCTCCGGAGTATTGGCCAGGACAACCCCACCCACAAAGAGATCGGCGGCCGCGCGCTTTTCCCGGTCCTGGGTACGGATGAATCCGCCTCCCTTGGCCTTCAGAGATGTTTCAGAGATCCCGTAGTACGCGAGGATCTCGTCCACCACATTGTCGCGACTCGTAGAAGCAACCCATGTGGGCTGATCCCGGTCCTTGACTTGCGAGAGGTCTGTGATGCCGGACTTCCTGTTCGCCGCGATCATGAAGAAATTAGGCTGCTGTACAAGCGCAACTATACGGTAGTTACGCCGCTGCTTGTGGTCGTTCGCGTAAACCCCTTCCCCGTTCCACGCATCGATAAGATTCATTTCGCTGGTGGCACTTATGTCCGGTACTGCATCGGGCGGCGCTTCGACATACGAGGGATTGTCACCGGCTCCCGGAGGAATGATGGGTTTCGCTTTGTCCGCCATTTCGCGCGGCCCAAAATTGGACCAGCAAACCCAGCAGATCTTGACGTCATACCCGTCGGGCTTTAGGGCGGCCTGTGTGATCGCGGCCAGAACTCCCCAGGGACAGGCTTTGCAGGCGCCCGCAAACACAGGACGCTTGATCTCGATCCCAGTCGGACCGATATCAACCGGCTTCAACCATTCTGGGGAGGGTGTGCGCTCTTGCGCGTAGAGAATGCCGAACGCTGCGCAAAAGCCTGCAATGATGATGCCTGGTTTCCAACCGTCAATTTGCACTTGCTGTATCCCTCGCCCACACAGCTTACAGGAACGCTACTCGCGAGGACCATAATGAGGCCTTTTCTGCCCTGCTTCCAGCGCGCCCAGGTCGGGAGCTGCGCCCGCGAATCCATCCGTCACATTGGGAAGAATCACGCCACGGTCGACAGCGGCGGAATCGGGCTTCAGCCGGAAGTCAAAGTCTGATGCCTTGTAGAGCTTCTGAACGGTCTTCACATCGTGCCCGTCGAGTTTGGGCACGTTCATGAATGAGTCGTAATCGATCAGTACGCTGTGGCTATCCTGACCGGTCGCTTTCACATACTCCTCGAGAGTCGAAAAAGTGCGGTTTTCCAGCTTGGCATTATGGCCGCGGCTATTGTAATCGGCCGTAACATTCGCGGGAGGAGAATTCCATTGAAAGGCGCGAGGGGCTCCGGGATTTGGTCGAAATCCGTTGTAGTCGGAAGACGTGTAGTTCGTGAATGTGCTGAAGCCGAAAACAACTGGCGATCCCGCCGTCTCCGGACCAAAACCGGCCACAGAATTCTGGGCCAGGATGAGGTTATTGCGCCAATGCGTGTTTGAGGTAGTCCCTCCAGCCACTTCGGAGAAAACTGTGTTGTTGTAGAACAGGATGCCGGACCCACCAGAAAGGCGCGCAGCGCCACCCGGCGCATTGTAGGCGATGTTCCGAATCCAGTAAACCGGACCGCCGAGCGCAGGCTGATTACAGAATGGCTGCGACGCGGAGTTGATCATCATATTCCTCATTACCCGAATGTTATGCATGCTCCCATCGATCTCGAAGGCGTTGTCGTGGAAGTTAGTCATATAGTTGTTGTAGTAATCAATCGAAACAGGGCGCCGGTCCCAATACTCTCTAGTCGGATATCTGGGCCCGCCCACCGCCGCCGATCCGTCCGGATTGCCATACGTCTCTACGTCGATTCCGTCGTGAAAGTTCGCGACATAGTTATAAGCCACCACGTGCCCAGAGCCGTAAACCTTCACAGCTATATAGGACACCATTCTGGGAGGGAACACCTGGCGCTCAACGCCCGCAAACTGAGCCCAAAAATTGCCCGCCCATCCGATCATGTGATCCGGATCGTTCCGTCCAATCATGTAATTGTCCGCGATGTAGAAGTCTTTTGACCCGGAGTAGTTGCTGTAAACGGCCATGCCGATGTCTTCGAAGCGGCACTTCTTCACCGTCAGCCCCTTGGATCCACTGATGAATTGCGTGCCTGCCCAAATTGCGATTTCCGTATTTCGGATGGTGAGACCTTCGAAGTAGTTGTAATTGGCTGCTTTGACATTGAAGAGGTTGAACGCCCCATTCCCGTCGAAGATCACGTCACCATCCCCGGCACCTTTGATCGCAATCGGCTTGTCGGGTGTGCCGCTAGCCGTCAGGTAATAAGTCCCGTCGAACGGAACCGTGCTAATCGACAGGTCGTTCGTATAGATGTGGCGGTCGTATTTGTAAAGCCCCGCATGCACCAGGATGGTGTCACCCGGGTTGACACGGGGTCTGGCCGCGGTCGCCCAGTCCGTACCCGCGCAAGTCAAATAGTAGGCGCAGAGAAGGCCTTCGAATGCGGGCTCCTGTTTCGATCCTTTGTAGCCGTGCGGGTAAACGTGATAGACCTTGCCGGTCGGCGACGGCTTTGGCTCAGGCCGCGTCCGAACCGTCAGAATCTTTCGGGCAAGACCTTTCACGCCATCCGGATCCGTCATCACAAACTGTGCCTCATACGCCGTATCGGGCTCGAGATCGAGTATGCTGCCAGCGAACATATTGGGGGAAACGACGTCCATACGGTCGCCCTGGTAAATCTCTTCGTGCTGCAGGCGGAGGAGTGGGAGTGCGCGCTTCCATTCCGATTCACCTTTCTTGCGGTACGTGACCGCGACGGCGGCGTTGCGGTTATCGTCTCCGCCGATCGTCCATTCGAAACCCAGGTTGATGAGAGTGGGCGGATCAACGACAAATTCGCCGGGGATAACGCCGTTTGCTCCCTTTGCATCCGCCGCATGAATTTGTGGCGAAGCCGCGAATGCCAGCAGCGCGGCCAAGCCGGCTAGCTGGGGGCAAGCCTTTAATATCATCGAATGTCCTCCGCCAGCACAAATCAGCTGGCTAACGATTCTAGATCATGCTCTTCTAATAGCTGGCACTGTTAGTCCTGAAGTGGCAACAAGACCTCCCATCATCGATACGCACATCCATCTCTTCGATGTATCCCGCCCGCAAGGTGTCCCCTGGCCGCCTAAGGACAGCAATATCTATCAGAGCTCTTTGCCAGCTCGTTTTCGGGAGGTCGCAAATCGCTTTGGCGTGACCGGAGCAATTGCAATTGAATGTAGCCCTTGGGTGGCCGACAATCACTGGCTGCTCGAGACTGCGAAAACAGATGACGTCATTCTCGGTATCGTCGGTGATCTTGAGCCGGGCACACCTGACTTCCCCAGGCATCTTGCCCAACTCGCAAACGATCCTCTATTTTGCGGTATTCGATACGGTAATCTCTGGGACCGCGATCTCGGTGAGCGAATTTCGGAGCCGGCCTTCATCGCAGATTGCAAAAGGCTGGCAGAAGCTAACTTAGTTTTTGATACCGCGAATCCCAATCCAGCGTTAATCAACGCCGCCCTGAAGCTGTCCGATCGAGTACCAGAGCTTACGATCGTGTTGGATCATCTGCCCGGCATGCAGATGCCTGACGATCCGGTCGCACGAAATGCCTGTCACTCCGATTTAGCGAGACTTGGCGCGCGTCCGAACATTGTTGCGAAGATCTCGGGCTTTGTTAAGGCTTTGGACGGGCAAGCGTGTGAGGACATCTCGTATTACCAGGATCGGCTCGATCTGGTTTGGAACACTTTCGGGCCGGACCGCTGCTTCTACGGGAGCGACTGGCCGAACAGTGAGCAATGGGCAAATTATTCGC
>JBJMGJ010000148.1:0-6187 GCA_045807965.1 Bryobacteraceae bacterium
CTGCCGAAGGCGTTGGGCGTGTCCTAAACAGTTCCCGTGCCTGAGATCTTGGTTTGACGGTTCTTCCAAAACGTAAAGGCAAGGTGCCCGATCCGGCGTAGTTCGTCGGCCTGAATCGGCTTTGCGACCAGATCGAATCCGCCATGGCTCACAAATTCGTCGAATAAATAGGGATCCATGACTGGGGAGGCCAGGATAATGCAAGGCTTGACTTGATTTTGCGCGAGGCTGTGTACAACGGAACGCCATCCGTTGCCCGCCAGATCACGATCTAGCAGGATGACGCTCGTCATTCTCTCCGTAGCCAACAGAAATGCCTGCTCGAGCGTATTGGCCACCGTCAGACCCCAATGATTGCTCGTGGCGAAATCGGCAACGGTCCTCTGATCGCGAGAATTTTCCAGAATCGCCAAGAATTCCGGGAAGCGATGAGGATCTCTGAAGGTCGTTCCGTCAGCGGGATGAGATCGCAACGGCCACATGGGTTATTTAAGGCACCAGCCCGGTTTGATAGTTCAGAAGGCTCAGTTGCGCTACGTAATCGTACTGCGCGCGGGCGCGCGCCAGCTCCGCGGACGTATATTGCAACTGCGATTGGCTCAGCTCGACGATCGGTGACAATCCCAATTTGTAGCGGGCCTGTGCCAGGTCAAGCGCCATCTTGGCCTGGTTCAATAGCTGTTGCGTCAGGTCTAATTTCTCGAAGGCATTCTTGGCGTTCAGCCAAGCGGTGCGCACATCGCGCTGAATTTCCAGTTCCAGGTCTTGCTCGCCCTTCTGGGCGGCCAAAGCCCGTGACTGTGCCTCAAACCGCCTGGCACGAAAGAGACCACCATTAAAGACGGGAAGTCTTACGTTCACGCCCACGGCGCCATACGTTCCGGGTACCTGCGCATCGCCCGTGGGAACATAACCAGCCGCGCCTTGCAGCCCCACTGTGGGACGTGAAAGCATTTGCTCGGCGCGAGCGAACTGTTGCGCCGATTCGACCTCAAGCCGTCGCTCAAGTAGGTCGGGGCGCTTTTGCAATGCTTGTTGGGCCAGAGCACCAGGATCAGCCGGGAGCGCGGAACCGCCCGGTGGCTCCGCGAGATCAAAGCGCGTGTCACTCGGAACCGCCAGTAGTCGGGCCAGCTGGGCTTCGGCGGACCTCAAGTCGTTTTCCGCATCTGACAAGAGCACTTTTGCATCCGCCAGATTAACGTTCGCGAAACTCACGTCGAGCGAGGACTTCAACTTGCTTTGAAACAGGGCAGTGACTTGATCGACGACGTCCTGACGGGTGCGCACGGTCTCTTGGGCAACGCCGCGTAAAGCGCGCGTGCGAAGAACGGCCAGGTACGCGCCGTCCGTGCGCAGAAGGAGATCGGCCTTGGTAAGATTCAGCGCCTGCTCCTGAGCTCGCGCGCTGAGGGAAGCGGACTGAACCAGGCTTCCGGTGCGTCCGAAGTCCGTAATCAGCTCATTCATAACAACGCCCATGCCCACGCGGTTATAAATGACCGGATTATTCAGTGCTCCGGCGGCCAAGCGGCTTCCCGAATCGGCTCCCACCGCCGTCAGATCTCCTTGAATAGTCGGATAATACGCAGACCGAAACTCTCGTGTGACTTCCTGGTACGCCCTGACTTGAAACTGCCCTTCTGCGATTTGAGGATTATTCTTCAGAGCCAATTGCTCGGCCTCTGGAAGCGTTAACTTCTTTGCGCCGGGTGCCGGAGGCGGCGGAGCTGGAACCGTCGCCGTGGGCGCCGGCTGATTCTGAGAAGGCGACGGAGCCTGAGCCGCGTAGAGACATGACGAGAAGACGGCCAGACCTACTGCAACACGAGAAGGAATGGTCACCGATGTCCCTCAGCCGCAGCGCCCGCCCATCGGCGATTTCGGTAAACCAGATAAAACCCTGCAGGCACCAGAAACACGGTCAGCAGCACCGAAACTGTCAAACCGCCAAGCAAGGCACGAGCGAGAGGAGCATAGGACTCGCTGCCCTCTCCCAGTTTCAAGGCCATGGGCAGTAATCCGATGATGGTTGCGAGTGAGGTCATGAGAACCGGCCGTAACCGTACGCGGCAAGACGTCGCGATCGCATCTGCCACGTCCTTCCCTTGTTCCAGCAGTTGGTGCGCAAATTCAACGATCAGAATGCTGTTCGAGAGCGCAATTCCGGCGAGCATAACAATGCCCATGAGCGACATTACATTGAGCGTGGTCCTGCTTAGCAACAGGGTGATCAAGACTCCGGTAATACCGGGAGGCAGTGCCAGCATGATGATAAAAGGATCAACGAAAGAGCGGAACTGGGCCACCAGAATCAGGTAGAGCAGCACGACGGCAAGAATCAGGCCCAAACCGAAACTCTTAAATGAAGCCCGCATCGCCTGCACGAGTCCACGCAGCGTCACATTCACTCCTTCGGGGAGCTTCGTTTGAGCAGTGATTTGATCGATTCTGCTGGCAATCCGTCCGAGATCTTCTCCCAGCGGACGAACGTAGACGTCGATGGTGCGCCGGATCTGGTAATGATCCACTTCTGTAGGCGAGCCAAAGCGCTTGATGGAGCTCACCATGTCGAGGCGCGTGGAAGCGGGTAAATTCGCTCCCCGCAACGGAATGGACCGCAAATCGGCCAGAGACTGAATTTGTTGGCGCGGGTATTGGACCGTGAGCATGTAGTTGTTGCCGTTCTTCGGATCCACCCAATAGCTGGGAGCGATCATCATGTTCGATGTCAAGGCGGTGATCACGTTGTCGACCACTTCCTTTTGGGTGAGGCCGAGTTCAGACGCGCGCGTACGGTCGATGTTTAGCTGCAGAGCCGGATAATCGATGTCCTGCGGAATGAAGGCATCTGCTACGTTTGGAATCTTCGCAATTTGGCGTTGCAGATCCAGCGCCGTGTTGTAAGCGGCTTTCATATTAGAGCCGGCGACCTGGACATCAATGGGCGCCGGCATTCCGCTGTTCAGCGCGGCATCGACAATACCGCCGCTCTGGAAAAATCCGCTCAGCTCGGGAAAGTGATGTTGGAGATTGTCTTTGACCCTCGCCATGTACTCATAGCTGCCGATTTCATGCTCGTTTGAGAGAGCGACTTGCACGGTGGCGGTGTGCATCCCGGAGTTCTGGGTGTAGATAGCCGAGAAATCCGGCACTGAGCCGATATTCGAAACGATCATGCCCAGATCGCTCGGTTTCACCGTATGGCGAATCATGTCCTCGACTCGCTTCACTTCGGCTTCGGTGATGTCAATGCGCGTACCCGGAGGCGCTTTCAGATTAATCAGAAACTGTCCCGCATCAGTGCGCGGGAAAAAGGAAACCCCGAGCAGCGGATAGAGCAGCAGCGAGGCGACGAAAACGACACCAAATGCCACCAGCGTAAAAACAGGCCGCCGGAGCACGTATTTGACGGCGACGTCATAGCGCTTGAGAAATCGCTCGAAATGGCGGTTAAACCAGGCGTTGAAGCGGGCTCCATACCCGGCACGCTTGCCGGGATGATAATTCAGATCTGCTTCTGCGGATGGTGTGCCATGAGTTCCCACGCGCGTGATGAAGCGAGCGCAGAACAGAGGCACGACGGTCATCGCGACCGCATAGGAAGCAAATAGAGAGATGGCGACGGCGAGTGCCAGAGCGGAAAAGAGAAAGTTGCTCACACCGTACAAAAATGTGACCGGGAAAAACACAACGACCGTCGTGAGCGTTGCAGCCAGTACGGGAAGCGCCACCTCACGCCCGCCTTCCTGAGCGGCTATTTCCGGCGCCTCACCCAGCTCGAGATGCCGGAAGATGTTTTCGAGCACAACCACGGAATTGTCGATCAATCGGGAAAAGGCCAAGGCCAAACCGCCGAGGACCATGCTGTTGATCGAGCTGCCCCCCATTTGCAAAATGATGAAGGTCGCCAGTGCTGAGAGTGGAATGGAGAAGAACACCGCAACCGTTGCCCGGAAGCTTCCGAGAAAGATCAGAATCATGACCGAGGTGAGGAATAACCCCATGCCACCCTCGTGCAGCAAGGTCTGAATCGCCGTCTTCACGAACCGCGACTGATCGAACACGACATTTGTGACCAACTGTTTTGGAATGTCGAACAAATGCTTGATCGTGTCCCGCACTCCATTTACCACGGCAATAGTGTTGGTATCGCCCCCCTGCTTCAGCACCGGAACGTACACAGAGCGCTGGTTATCGACACGTACCACGTTCGTCTGAATCTGGAACGCATCCTTCGCGGTGGCGACATCACGCACGCGAACAGGATTCAGCCCCACGGTCTTGATGGGCATGTCGGCAAGATCCCGGATGGAACTGACTTGCGCATTCGTATAGATGTTGTAATCGAGTGTCCCGATTTGCACATCGCCGGCTGGCAGAATCAGATTGGATAAATTGATGGTTCGAACCAGATCCATGGGGCTCATCTGATAAGCCTCGAGCTTGGTCGGATCCGCGTAGACCACAATTTGGCGGTATCGGCCTCCGAAAGGCTGAGGGACAGACGCTCCGGGGACGCTGGCGAGCTGATTGCGGACGTTGAACTGTGCCTGATCGCGGAGTTGCGTTTCGTCGAGGCCCTGGCCCTTGAACGTCACCAGGCACACGGGTTGACTGGAGGCGTCCATCTTGAGAACAACGGGCGGCAGGGTACCGGGTGGCAGCCGGCGCAACTGAGCCATCGCGAGATTCGAGACCGTGGTAACGGCCGCATTCGGATCGGTTCCCGGCTGGAAATACACCTTGATGACGCTGACACCGGTCAACGATCTGGACTCGATGTGCTCAATTCCACTGCCCAGTGTAAAAAACCGTTCGAAAGGTAAGGTGATGTTGGTTTCAATTTGCTGCGGCGGCATGCCGTTGTAGAACGTCGCGACCACGACCACGGGGATATTCATGGACGGGAACATGTCGACCGGCATGCGGAAGAGCGCAGCGCCACCGACCACCACTATGACGAGGCACAACACAACGATAAAGTACGGATTTCGAACAGCGAATTTGGACATTACGACTCCGCCTTCGGCTGGGTCATGGCAACAACCTGGGGCTTCACTTTGTCGCCCCCTTTCAGCGCGGCACGCGGACCGACGACCACTTCGTCGTTTTCTCCGAGCCCCGAAAGCACCTCTACCCGGCTTGAGGTCTCCAGCCCAAGCTTCACAGGGAGAATCTCGATGGTTTGATCGGCAGCCACTTTGTAGACCCGAGGTTCACCGCTGGTCAGATCTGCCGCCGCCACCGGAATCGATAACACGTCAGGTCGATACTCAAGCTGTAGATCCACTTCCGCATACATGCCCGGGACAATCACTAAAGAGGGATTCGGGACATCGACCTCGGTCTCCATGGTACGGGTGGCGGTGGCCACTTTATCGCTGAATCGTGCCACTTTACCCGTAAAGGAACGGTTGAGAGAAGAAACTCGCACTTTTACTTCTTGCCCCAGGCGAATGTGAGAGACGGCGGACTCAGGTACCGGTAGCAGCAACCGAAGCAGATTATTCTGCGAGAGACGGACAACGGGCATGGCCTGCGTCTGCGAACTAATGCCTGCCTGAATCATTGAGCCCGTGTTCGCATATCGCATCGTCACCACTCCCTCGAAGGGTGCAGTCACCTTGGTGTAGTTGTAGAGAGTCTTGTAACGGGATTGCTCGGCGCGGTTCACGGCCGTCTGCTGCTCCGCGGCCAGCAGGTTCGACCGACTGGCCGACAATTGCGCCTCGGAGCTGAGATCTTTGCTTTTCGCGTCGTCGATTTCCTGTTGCGCTATTAGTCCGGGCTTTTGTTGTGCTACTCCTTGCAACCGCTGGTACGAGAGATGTGCAATTTCATGCGCGGCCTTTGCCCGCTCCACCTCATCTCGGGCGCGCTGAATCTCGGCGTCGCTCCGTTGTACTGTGGCGGCAGCTCTTGCCAGGTCGTCGTTCATTTCCGGAACTTCAAGCGTGGCCAGGATCTGGCCGGTGCGCACCCGGTCGCCGATATCAACGTTGATCGCTTTGACAAACCCGGCAACCTTCGACATTACATCGACTTCCTGGAAGGGGGTGAACTCCGCGGTTAACGTGAGCGAACGAGAAAGACTTGTTCTCGTCACTCGTTCCACCGCCACAGCAGGCGATTCATCTTGACTGAGACTCTTCGTTTCCGCTGAGCCCCGTTTGGAGCAGGAAGC
>JBJMGJ010000149.1:0-15038 GCA_045807965.1 Bryobacteraceae bacterium
ACCGATGATCGCGGCTTCGGCGACATCCGCCGCAAATGGTGCCGGCCAGTCAAACGCTTCAGGTGCGGCAGCCAGTACTGAGCAGCAATCCGACCTCGGGGAAACAGTAAATCTACTTCAGTCTCAAGTAGCAGAGCTGGCGCAAACCAAAGTGGAATCCGGTTCCAAGATGCCCGTCAAGATATACGGGACCATTCTTTCGAACACGTTTTTCAACACTCGCGACACCGACTGGGCCGACGTTCCGATTCTCGTGAATCCGTCATCTGTCTTCAACGCGGGATGGTTCTCCTCTTCGCTCCGCCAGAGCCGGATTGGCATCGAGGTGAATGGTCCAACCATCGGACAATTCAAAACAACTGGAGTTTTCGCGATGGATTTCATGGGCGGCATGACGGATTTCCAAGCGACACCGCTGTTTGGATTGCCGAGTATCGTATACGCATATGCACGGTTCGAAAGTCCGCGTACGGCCATCGAAGCGGGGCAGGATGAGATGATCCTCGCACCTCGCAATCCGACTTCTTTAGTCGCGTTCTCCTATCCGGAGCTCTATCGCACCGGCAATCTCTATTTACGTGCTCCTCAGATACGATTTGAACGTCGATTGGCCGGCTCAGATCAAGGTCAGCTTCGGGCGACTATCGGCATGGTTACCCCGATTGGAACCTACCCGACTCTCGATTTCCCCGGTGGCAGTTTGACAAATGGCTGGAAACGACCTGCTGTGCAGGCACGCATCGGATGGCAATCGACGGCGCCGGGCTCTACTGACCAGCCGGGCTGGGCTATCGGAGTGTCAGGTCACTACGGGCGTGTTGCATTGCCTCAGGTTAATTCCTCCGGAAATGTCATCAGCAGCTTCTCCGGCGAGAGTTGGGCCGGAGCGTTCGATATGGATCTGCATTCGCGCCACTTCGGTTTCGACGCGGAGGGTTACATAGGAAAGAATCTGCAATCACTGGGTGGCGGAATCGGGCAGCCGGGCAAAACCTCCGGTGGATATTTCGAAGGCAGAGTAATTGCGACGCAGCGTCTCCAATTCAATGCCGGATTAGGAGACGATCACCTGACCAAGCCAGACCGTATTTCTGTGTTGCTTAACAGGAACACCGCTGCCTTTGCGAACACGATTTACCAGTTCACGCCTGAGATTCGAGTGTCGCTGGAGTACCGACATATGATGACGAAACCGTTCGACGGAGTGATAAGACGGAACAACAGCGTGAATCTGGGTATAGCGTACAGCTTCTAGATGATTGATTTGAGTAAGCACATGCAAACCGCTCGTTTATTAGGTTTCTTAGCGCTCTGCTGTGCCAGCAGGGCGTTCGCCACTGAAATCAGCGGGAAAGTGAACCTACTTCAGGGCTCGCATGATCGCAAGCCGATGGTTGTGGTTTACGCTGAGCCACTCGGCGAGCACGAGCCTCCAAAACCAGGCCATTATGAGTTGAAACAGCAAGGAAAAACCTTCATCCCTCACCTGTTGGCTATCCCCGTTGGATCTTCCGTGACATTTCCAAATGAGGACCCAATCTTCCATAACGTGTTTTCGCTCACTCGGCCCGGCCCCTTTGACCTTGGACTCTACCGGTCCGGAGATGCGAAGACACGCGTCTTCAGCAAACCCGCCACATATCGAGTGTTCTGCAACATCCATCCTCAGATGACTGCGCTGCTGCTGGTACTGCCGACCTCATTCATAGCCGAAGCAAGTGCGGGAGGCACCTATCGTCTGGATCTGCCCCCGGGGCGCTACCGCCTGGTTGCCTGGTCGGAACATTCCGAGCCGGCGACACAAGAAGTACTTGTTGAATCGACGGCTCTCAGCGCTCCTGAATTGACACTGGACGAATCCAAATTTGTCGAAATGCCGCACAAGAATAAATACGGCCAGGATTATCCCGCGAGCGCATACGAGGCCGGAAAGCGCTAGGTGAAATCTTCAAACAGCTACGCTGTCGACGTGCATGCGGTACACTGGCACGGCGTCGCTAAAGCCCTTCACATACTGCGGTTGCAAACGTTCCGCCGCAACGAACTGCTGAACTTCCTGATAGGTAGATTCCGCAAACAGGGTCTCACCCCCGGGGGCCAAGGAGCATAACCGCGAACACAGATTCACGTGGGAACCGATGGCTGTGAAATCGCGTCGATCGTTGCTGCCGATACTGCCGAGAATGACCTCGCCTGTCGTAATCCCGATGCCGAGGGCGATGGCCGGTTCTTCCGGCGGCAGGGACGCCTTATAGCCTTCCATCGCCTTGTGGATCGCAGCCGCGCAACGAATTGCGTTCAGCGGCGCATCTTCACCCTGAAAAAGCGCAACGATTTCGTCTCCGACGAACTTATCGATATCACCGGAGAACTTCTTCACCTGTTCGGCTTGCAGCGTGAATACGCGGTTGAGAATCTTCACTACTTGTTCGGGATCCCTGCGCTCCGACAGTGAGGTGAAACCACGGATGTCCGAAAAGAAGATGGTGAGCACTTTTCGTTCACCCGTTGAAGCCCAGCGCCGGGAGGATTGGATCATGTCGAGCGTGGATTGAGAAACGAACTTCTGCATGTCCGCTCGTTCCCGAAGACCTCTCGTCATCTGGTTGAAAGATTCGGCAAGATCCCCAATCTCATCGCCTCGACGAATTTGGAGCTGAAAATCGAAATTCCCGGCAGCTACCTCTCGCGTCCCCTGTACCAGCACAGCTATAGGAGCAGTGAGATGGCGGGCCAGCACAGCGCTTCCGGCAATCGCGATGCCCGTAGCCAACAGCCCAAGCACCAGCAGTCCGGCTTGGATGTGGCGATACGGAGCCAGAGCTTTGTCGTCCGATTGAAGAGCTATCACCGTCGGAGCATTTGAATACGTCAGCCTCGCCGGAAGTGCGGAGTATGCCTCGCTCGAGATTCGTGTCCGTCGCGGTATATCGGAGGATGCGCCTTCCGCGTCCCAATCCGCACGCGATCGCCAGGGCAGGGTTGAGCCCAGGATGGTTGAGCCAAGAAGAACTCTATCGAGAATGACTATTTCAGCGTGGGTGACACCGCTAAGCCTTTGCGCCAGTACATCGTCGATGCGTGTGCCTGCCAGAACAAAGCCGAACACCTCGCCTGAGACCTCGGAGGGCACGAGAGCCGCATTGTACATCCCGTGTTGCGTTCGTAAAGCTCCAATGGCCTCTCGTCCAACTAATGCCGGCCTCACCCATCGCGCTTCCACATCGGGAATGGGGTCGGCTTGCACAGAATCGGTACGAGCCAGTACACGCCCGTTTGGATCAAGAGCAATCAGCAGGTCGGGTGCACGGTTCTGCTGTTGGTAGGCAAGGAGGAAATCTCGCACGGTTGGCAGATCTGTCTCTGCCAGCATAGCCTTCAGTGCCGGGATTGACGCCACAAGGCGGGCGGTCAAAGTAAGGTCTGCAAACCGATCCTGTATCGCCGATTCAATGCGGGTCCGATCCTGCACAAGATCCGCGGTGATGACGTTGGCCACGAAGCGCTGCGCTTGAGAATCTACGTAAGCCAGCATGCTGATAATTAGAACCACCATCACGGCGCTCGAGGAAAGCAGGGTTCTCCAGACAAGCGGAATCCGACGTACCCGAGCAGGCATGCACGGTGATTCTAACAAGATATGGCGGATCTGACAGGTTCCGCACTGATCAGTGGCTCAGCTTTCCGACAATTGACTCGACGTCGAAAACGCAGCCGCCCCAGATCCCTCCACTTGCCTGTTGCAATGCAGCCCAGAGGCGGGTGTCAGCCGGAAGTGCCGGGTCGGGACGCAAATCCGTCCTTGGCGAGCGGTGTGTCAGCCGGCGGTGGCCTTCTTCTGGATCGAAGATTTCTCCGTTCTCGCCGATGAAATTAACGTGCCCTTCCAGGTTGTTCCGATCGATGACGATCTCGAGCAAATCGCCGTCCCGCAACTTGCCGACGGGACCACCAGCCAGAGCTTCCGGGGATACATGGCCGATACAAGCACCCGTCGAAACGCCGCTGAAGCGGGCATCTGTAATCACGGCCACATGTTTACCGAACGGAATATGCTTCAGCGCAGAGGTGATCTGATACGTCTCCTCCATACCGGAGCCGAGAGGTCCGCGGCACATGAGGACGATCACGTCACCTTCACGAATAGTTTTCTTCTTGATCGCTTCGATGGTTTCATGCTCGGTCAGGAAGATTCTCGCGGGTCCACGCTTCCGGTACACGCCGTCCGCATCCACCACGCTCGGATCTATGGAAGTACTCTTGACCACCGAACCTTCCGGCGCGAGATTTCCGTGCGGGAAGCAAACGGATGAGGTAAGACCGCGTGATTTGGCGCTCTGGGGCGACATGATCACGTCATCCGGATCGATTCCGTCGAGTTTTGTCAGCTCGGCACGGAAATGCCGCCGCCGCTCGGATTCTTTCCACCAGTCGAGCACTGTATCGAGCGTTTCGCCCGAGACCGTCCGCGCATTGGTATTGAGAAGACCAGCGTCGCGCAACTGAAGCATGACTTCCGGGACCCCTCCGGCGAGAAACACTTGCACGGTTGGGTGATTGCGCGGACCGTTTGGAAGCGCATCGACGATACGGGGGACACTGCGGTTAACGCGGCTCCAATCGGCCACAGTGGGGCGGCGGACGCCCGCGGCATGAGCAATGGCCGGAATATGAAGCAGGAGATTTGTCGATCCGCCGAAGGCCGCGTGCACAATCATGGCATTTTCAACCGCGCTCAGCGTCACGATGTCGCGGGTTCTTGCATTTAACTCGGCCATGCGTAGAGCGGCGCGGGCGGACCGGCGCGCCATGTCGAGCCAAACCGGTTCACCCGACGGAGCGAGAGCCGAGTGCGGCAACGTCAGCCCGAGAGCTTCTCCGACAACCTGCGAAGTAGCCGCCGTACCCAGGAACTGGCACCCGCCACCGGGCGAGGCGCAAGCGCGGCAGCCTGCTTCGGCAGCCTCCTCCAGAGACAAGGTGCCATGAGCGAAACGGGCTCCAATCGATTGGACCTTACCCGCATCCTCACCCACATCGGGCATCAACGTCACGCCACCAGGAACCAGAACACAGGGTAGGTCCGGCGATCCCGCAAGCGCCATCATCATCGCCGGAAGCCCTTTGTCGCATGTCGCCACACCGACCACCGCGCTTCTGGTGGGCAGGGAACGAATCAGCCTGCGGAACACAATGGCGGCATCGTTGCGGTAAGGAAGCGAATCGAACATGCCCGTTGTTCCCTGGGAACGGCCGTCGCACGGATCCGTACAGGCCCCGGCGAACGGAACGCCCCGGTGCGCTTTTACTTCCCGCGCCGCTTCCGCAACCAGCAGCCCGACCTCCCAATGACCGGTGTGATAACCGAGCGCAATGGGGGTTCCATTTTCCGCGCGGACACCCCCATGGGTCGAGAGAATCAGGACCTGCTTACCCCCAAGTGCCTCAGGAGCCCAGCCCATGCCGGCGTTTTGAGACCACCCGAAAAGGTTCCCGGAGGGTTCCTGCAGCAGCATTTCCGGCGTAATCGGGAGCGAGCCCGCGGGACCCGGGGCGTGTGTCCTCACTTCGAAAATCGCCGGGTTTCCCGAATCGAAAAGATCTTTGACGTTCATTTGGAATTCACTTCGAATCAGGTACCTTTCGGTACACTTGAATCACTCTCCCACATGCCTGGACAAGCTCCCGAAAGCCGCTCGAAACCAGGCGCGGTCGCAATCTATCCGGGATCATTTGACCCCCTCACAAACGGCCATCTGGATGTTATCGCGCGCGGCAGTAAACTCGTGGACCGACTCATTGTTGCCGTACTGACAAACACGCAGAAAGCGCCTCTATTCAATGTTTCCGAACGCCTCGAGATCATTAGGGAGGCGACCGCCCAACTCGCCAACGTTGAAGTGGGAGGCTTCGAAGGGCTTCTGGTCGACTACGCCGCAGCACAAAACGCCACCGTCATCATTCGAGGCATCCGAGCCATCTCGGATTACGAAAACGAGTTGCAAATGGCGCTCCTGAATCGCCGCATGCGGCCAGAGATCGAAACCGTATTCTTAATGGCGAGCGAAGAATATTCGTTTGTCAGTTCGCGCATGATTCGGGAGATTTCGCATCTGGGTGGAGATGTCACCGGCTTTGTTCCTCCCATTGTGACAGCTCGTTTAAGAGCGAAGCGATCCCGCAACGCGTTAGATTGATAGAAGCAAGCTATGCAAGCAACATCAGAGATCGCCGAACGAATTTCCAGCATTAGTGTTTCTTCCACGCTGAAGGTTTCCGCCGATGCGGACCGTCTGCGCCGGGAAGGCGCCGATGTGGTCGACTTCGGGGCTGGCGAACCAGACTTCCCGACGCCCCAGAATATCAAGCAGGCCGCAGTAGACGCGATCTCGTCGAATTTCACCAAGTACACCAACGCCGGAGGTACTCCGGAGCTCCGGGCCGCCATTTGCGAACGCCACAAGCGCGACTTCGGAACCAGCTACTCCGCTGCCGAATGCATGGTGACCGTTGGCGGCAAGCACGCGATCTTCAACCTGATCCAGGCTCTTGTCAATCCGGGTGACGAAGTCATCATCCCGGCGCCCTATTGGGTCACATATAAAGATGTGGTTAACTACGCCGGCGGCCAATGCATATTTGTCGACACGGATGAGGCAAACGGATTTGAAGTAACGGCCGAGATGATCGAGCGTAATCTGTCTGCGCGCACGAAGCTTGTGATCATCAATTCGCCGAATAACCCCAGCGGTTCCGTTATCAGCGATGCGGAATTCAAGAAGATCTACGAAGTGACTGCAAAGCGCGGCGTCTATCTGATGACGGACGAATGCTATTGCCAGTTCGTCTACGAAGGGAAGCCATTCTCGATCGCCTCGGTTCCCGGCGCTAAGGAAAATGTGGTGGTGGCGGGCTCGCTATCGAAAACCTACGCCATGACCGGTTGGCGGATCGGGTTTTCCCTTGCTCCGCAGGAAATCATCGGGGCAATGATGAAGCTCCAGAGCCACAGCACGTCGAACCCGACGTCGATTGCGCAGAAAGCTGCTATCGAAGCGATGGTCGGGCCCCAGGAATCTGTCACCGAGATGCTCGCGGAGTATAGGAAACGCAGGGACTTCGTTGTTCGCCGCCTGCAGAAAATTCCAGGAGTGAAGATCACCATGCCGAAGGGCGCCTTTTACGCTTACCCGAATATCAGCGTTGCCTTCGGAAGCGGCCGGGTGAAGACCGCGATGGATTTTGCGAGCGAGCTACTGGCAAAATCTTACGTGGCAGTTGTACCGGGTGAGGCATTCGGTACGAATGAGCACGTTCGCATCTCTTACGCGACATCGATGACGGAACTGGAACGTGGCCTTGATCGCATCGAGAAGTTCATCGACACACTACGGGCTTAAAAAAATCGAATGAAGCCGCCGCTCACTTTGGTTCTCCTTGCGGCGGCTTCCCTGCCCGCGTTGGCGCAATCCTCGAAGTTCGACCATTACTTATTAGCGCTTTCGTGGTCGCCCGAGTATTGTCACAGCCACTCGAGCAGTACACAGTGTTCTTCCGATAAACACTTCGGCTTTGTGGTTCATGGCCTGTGGCCTGAATATAAGACCGGCAGCGGTCCTCAGCATTGCGGAAATCAGCCCGGGCTGGCAAATCCCGGCAGCATGCTCGACATCATGCCCGATCTCGGCTTGGTTCAGCACGAATGGACGACCCACGGAACCTGTTCCGGACTCAGCGCGGAACAGTATTTCGGTCTGATCCGGAAGGCTTTCAACAGCGTCAAGCAGCCAAGTCAGTTAACCGGGGCGAAGTCGAATCAAATGTTGTCGCCGCGCCAGATCAAGCTGGACTTCGAGAAAGTCAATCCGGAGCTAAGCGATTCCGAGTTGATGATCAGTTGCGCCAGCAATTACCTGCAAGCGGTCGAGATCTGCTTGACTAAAGACTTGCAGCCGATGACGTGCCCGGCGCCTCGCGACTGCCGGGCCTCGACCATTCGGGTTCCGCCGATTCACTGACCTTTCTGAACAGATAACCCGGTTACGGTCGCGTCCGTATTGTGGGCAAAGCGGATACCGTAGATGCCGTCCGTCGATTTCAGCTTGCCCGCTGTAACGAGTGCGGACTTGTCGTAGCTTGCGACCTCGGTCCCGTTGATTGAGCAGGAAACTTTGTCGCCCTTCACGGACATTGCGATCTCCTGGGTAACGGCCTCGCCCTGCGCTGCCGCTTTGTGGACAGCGGCGTTCGCCTCACCACGGCGGCCATTCATCTGGAAGGGCTCAGGACCGAAACCGCGCACAATGAAGTTACCGTTCCCGTAAGCGGCGCAATAAAGATAGCTTTGCGAGTCAGTTCCGAGATCGTTGCCGGCGATGAATATGCCATAAGGATGCGGATGGCTGTTCAGATTCATGTACTTCGGTTCATTGAAGGTGGCTTTGACGGTGTAATCGCCGGAAGCCTTGTTGGCCGGGTTCCAGTAGGTCACGGCCGGGCCGGTCGTCACGTGAAGTCCGCCGCCTTCTTGCGTCAATTTCGCATCGGCGAGCTTTGCGCCATTCTTCTCTTCATTGGCGTCAATCTTGCCCGTCCAACCTGGAACTGAAACACCGCCGCCCGAAACAGCACGAGAGGTTTCCGATTGCGCCTGGGCACACATCGTTGTGGGGGAAAGAGCTGTCAGAGAAATCGCAAACAGGGAACTGCAGAGGAGACGCATCTTGAGTCCTTTCATGTGAAAACGTTGGCAGGACAATTATATGCGTTTCGCGAGAGAGCCAAGGAAGACTTGTGTTGAGGGCTTCGAGCTAGAAGTTGAACTTGTCAATGTTGTCTTTTCGAAACACGACAGGTTTCCCCAGAATGATGTCGCTGCCCTGAATGGCGAGCGTTCCGAGCCCGGGAACTTTTAGAACGGACTGACCGTTTCTCAGACCTTTGCGCACCAAGGCGGCAGGCGCGGCCACCGCGAGGTAGCCTAGGTTCTTCGTATCCCAGAGCACAACAGCTTGTACGTAGCCGCCATGAACATAAGGCTTGCAGAGATTGGGCAGCGATAGTCCCAATACCTTTACGTCCGATCTTCCCGATTGTTTAATCGCCTCTCCCATTCCCGGAACCGCTGGAGCCGAAATGCCAATAGCGGCCTTGAGCTGCGGATAAACCTTCAGCAGGGTCTGGGTCTCCGAAAACGCCTTATCGCGATCGTCGTCGCTAGGCCGAACAGTGACAAGCTGCAGGCCAGGATGGACTTTGGCAATCCGCTGTCGCATGAATGCAATCCAAAGGTTCTGGTTTGCGGCGCTTAAGGCGCCCGTGACGACCGCTACTTGTCCCGAGTTGCCGATCAGTCGCGCCGTTTCGTCCACAAGTGTATTTGCGATATTCTCCGGCGTCGCCTGGTCGATGAAGTAGTCGCGCGCATCAGGCTCCGCATCGGCATCCCACGTCGTTACGGCGATTCCGCGAGCACGAGCTTTCCGAAGCACAGTCGAGATGCCGGGCGCGTTCTCCACGCTCACCGAGATGGCGTCGACTCCGCGCGTGATCCAACCCTCGACCACTTCGTTTTGTTTCGCCGCATCGAGGTCCGTCGGTCCGTCCCAGATCAGGTCGACATCCAACTTCTTCGCAGCCTCTTCCGCACCGATTCGACAGCTGATGAAATACGGGTCGCCCTTGGCCTTGGGCATCACTCCTATCAAGATCCGCTTTCCATTCTTCCCAACCGCTGAGGCCACATGATCTTGCCTGTAGGCGACGCTCGCGCCCAGGACCAGGACCGCTACGCCGGCGCCAATGGTCAGTTTCACCCGAATTGGTCGGCCGACAACATCCGAACGGACCGCGGGTTCCGATGATTTTCGGTGAGCAAAACGGTCAAACGCAATCGTCAGCACGAGCAGGATGCCGGTAGCAATGCCTGCCAATTCAGTCGGCCATCCGGAGAGCCGTAAGCCATTTTGGAGGATCACGGTTGCCGTGAGCCCGAGAAGCGTTCCAGCGATCGTTCCTGAACCACCGAAAATCGATGTTCCGCCTAACACGACCGCGGTAATCGCGATCAGTTCGTATCCGTTTCCAGCATCGGATTTCGCCTGCCCGAGATGTGCCACGTAAACGAGACCAGCAACTCCGGCCGAGAGACCGGACAGGAGGTATACCAACGCAAGCCGCCGGACCACGGGGATCGCGGCGTATCGAGCGGCCTCAAACGAATGTCCGATAGCGTAGATGCCGCGCCCGATCACCGTCCGGTGAAGCAGGAGGAAAAAGCCCAGGGCGAACACGGCAGCTACCAGTGCCTGCGTAGGGAAGAAACCACCGATGTAACCCTGCCCTAGATAGAGGAAGCTCGCGGGGAACTCGGAATAATTGCGCGCGCCTTTCGTT
This sequence comes from Bryobacteraceae bacterium, assembly GCA_045807965.1. Taxonomy (GTDB): domain Bacteria; phylum Acidobacteriota; class Terriglobia; order Bryobacterales; family Bryobacteraceae; genus Bog-105. The sequence continues at coordinate 10,396 of JBJMGJ010000149.1, forward strand.
ATTGCCTCGGCCAGACCGCGAAATAGAGAGTACGTTCCGAGCGTAACGATCAGTGGAGAGATGCGGAGGCGAGAGACGAGTAAACCGTTTATGCCTCCACCCAGTAAGCTGACGATCAACGTTGCAGCGGCAGCCGCAAGTACAGGCCAATGCTGATCTTTGTGGAGAGCGCCGAAACTAACGGCGCAGAGGCCCATCATGGATCCCACCGACAGGTCGATACCGCCGCTGACAATCACAGGCGTCAACGCGAGAGCGAGCAATCCGATCTCGGCCCCGAGTCGTATGCATTCAAAAAAGTTTGGAACGGAGAAAAAGTTCTGGCCGGTAAAGCTGAAAAAGGCGATCTCCGAAAGGATCACCGCAATCAGAATGAGTTCATGTTTGCTGTCGCTTCTCACGTCGGCGCCGTAAAGATGATTTGTGCGTCACGGTCGCCTGGTACAGCCGGGCGTAGCCGCGCTGCCAAACTACCACAAGGCCGCCCGAGTGACTAAGTTTTGCCGTGAGGGGTCTCGATGTCATAGCGTCGCATCATCTCGTGTGTCTGCATGTTCGAGAATGGGGCAGTGCCAGACGTAGCGCCCGGCATAACCCTCAAAGGCAACCATGTGCGATGCGGGTAACCATCTTCGGACGAGACCGCACCGTGCCCTTCCACCGACAATGGCCCGGCACCGCCAAAGGCGCTACACCGCGGCAATTCTCTTCTTATGCTGACGAAGCGCAGCGTCAAACAGGACCGTCACAAGAATGATGGCGCCCTGTATTGCTTTCTCCCAGAACGGGTTTACGCCGAGGTAAGTCAATGCCGGGCCGATACTGCCTAGCAGTATCACACCGATGAAGGTACCCGGAAGGCTGCCGCGCCCACCTGTGATGAATGTGCCACCAACAACAACGGCGGCAATGGCCTTCAGTTCCAGTCCATTTCCACTACTGGCGGGAACGTCAGAAAAACGAATAGCATTCAAGAACGATGCAAGACCAGTCAGAGCTCCAAGCAGTACAAAGACGGAGAAAGTGGTTTCTACAGTCGGAAGTCCGGACAAGCGTGCGGCCTCTTTGTTCGAACCGGTCGCGAATATCATCCGGCCCGCCGACAGATGCTCGGACGCCCACCATAAGAAGCCGAATACTGCCAGGGCGATCAGAACAATGACGAGTTGCCCCCGTCCTTGCGCGAGTCCCAACCATTGGAACTCGCTGGGAAGGCCTTCCACCCAGGCCCCGCCAGTAATCCAACGCAGAGCTTCGCGCCAAGCCACCATGGTCGCCAACGTGACGACGATTGATGGAATGCGCACGAATGAAATGAGCGCACCGTTCAATGCACCCAGTCCCGCCCCGATAATCAGTGCGGCAGCCGGGAGCGCGGGAACGGGCAGACCAGCCTTGACCAGCAACCCACAGCACACGCTTACGACGGCAAATAGCGAGCCAACTGAGATATCAATTTCCGCGATAACAATGACGAGAGTCATTCCCCCCGCCACGAGCAAGACCGTGAAGTTAGTAACGGCGAGGTCCCGCAAATTTTGTGGCGCATAGAATTGAGGGGCCTTCACGGCCAAAAACGCGTACAAAAGGACAAGAGCAATCAGGCTCGGCCACTCGCGGCGGAAAGGCACTTTTAGGACTCCTGCCTGTTTGCTTGTTCGGGGGAGTGCCCAAGCGCGAGCGACAGAATGGCATAGGGTGTTGCATCTGTTCGCTCAAGAATTCCGGCAATCCTACCGGATGACATCACAGCGACACGATCGCTCATTCCGAGCACCTCCCGGTATCTGATGAAATCATCAGTATGGCCATTCCCTGTTCGGCAAGTTCCCGAATCAGACGATAAATTTCGGCTTTGGCGCCGACATCGACGCCCTGAGTTGGCTCATCGAGAATGAGAATCCTTGGTCGAGTCATTAACCATCGAGCCACGGCTACTTTCTGCTGATTCCCTCCCGACAAGCTTCTGACGAGCGCGTCTGTAGAAGCTGCTTTGACTCTAAGCCGTTCGGTCAGGCTCCGCGTCGTCGCCTGTTCCATGTCGAAGCGAAGAAAGCCGTACTGGGAGACTTCCCGCAAACTCGCCAGCGTGGCGTTTTTCGCCACAGACATGTCGAGAATGACACCGTGGCGACGCCGGTCCTCGGGAACGTATGCGACTCCTGCACGCACGGCATCGGACGCGGAACGGATATCCGTCCTCTGACCATCGATCCGCACTTCACCCTCGTCCATCGGCGCGAGCCCGAATATCAGTTCCGCCAGTTGCGTTCGACCTGACCCCACTAAACCAGCCAGACCCAGCACTTCCCCGCGCCTCACCGAGAGACTGACGCCGTCGACCCCAAGCTCTGCTGACCCTACGCCTTTCACCTCAAGAGCGGTCTCGCCATGAGCGAACCGGGTCGCCGGAAACGTCGCATCCAAATCGCGCCCGACCATGAGGCGAATCAGATCCTCGGTATTGGTGTCCTTCATCGGTCGTGTTCCTACGCTATTCCCGTCGCGCAATATCGTGACGCTGTGCGCAAACCGGAAGAGTTCTTCTAAGCGGTGGGATATGTAAAGGACAGCTGTTCCCGCCGCGCGGACCTCCTCGATAATCCGGAACAGGTTTTCCGCATCCTGTTCGCCTAACGAAGCGGTCGGCTCATCCAGGATTAATACGGAAGTATTCGCGTCCAGGGCCTTCGCCAGTTCGACCAGCTGCTGCTCTGGCATGCTTAGCTCCCCGGCAAGCCTGCTCGGAGGGATACGTGCTCCAACACGGCGCAGTAACTCCGCAGCCGATCGGTTTCGCGCCTTCCAGTCCACTCTGTGCCACGGCCGTCGCGTGTCTTTTCCAAGCGCCAGATTCTCCGTTACCGTAAGGTCCGGGAATAACGCGGGTTCCTGATAAACCACCCGAATGCCGCGCGCTCGGGCGATAGCGGGAGAACTGCTTTCGAGCCGTTCGCCCCGAAGCCAGATCTCTCCAGAATCAGGCTGAATGGCTCCGGTCAGCACTTTGATGAGGGTTGACTTCCCAGCCCCGTTCTCGCCAACGAGAGCATGGACCTCGCCCGGAAGAAGCCGGAGCGAGACGCCCTTCAGGGCGCGAATTCCGCCGAAGGATTTGGTAATGCTCCGAGCCTCCAATACGGCATCGCTGGTGCTCGACAAAGCTCCGGGAATAGCCTCTTCAGTCACGAATTTTGCCTTCCGCAGTTGTACCACTAGGCGAAACACGCTGAGCTACGATGAAGCCGGAACCATGCTCGAACAGACAGCAATTGCTGAAAGCGTGGAAAGGTCGGGCATGAGAAGGCAATGGTTCTACGCGTTCTTCTTTGTGTCCGGATTTTGCAGTCTGATCTATGAAGTCGTTTGGCTGCGGCTGAGCATGGCCAAATTCGGAGTCACCACGCCGATGGTCTCAATTGTTCTCTCCGTGTTCATGACCGGAATCGGCTTGGGTTCGTGGGCGGGCGGCATCCTCATCCGGCGTTTTGAACGTTCCTCACCGTCCGTCCACCTTCGTCTATACGGCGGCCTGGAGTTTCTCATCGGATGTTCCGGCTTTATTGCGCCAGCAACCATCTCTTTCGGTTACCACCTTTTGCGGATCGACGGCCGGAGCTTGGCGTGGGGTTCTTCGGTCTACTACTTTCTTTCCGGCACATGGGTCCTGATCGCGCTGCTGCCTTGGACCACATGTATGGGCGCGACCCTTCCTTTCGCCATGGCCGCTATTCGGCGAATCCGTCGAGAGGCATCGGAACACTCGTTCAGTTATCTGTACCTGGCCAATGTTCTGGGTGCCATTCTGGGCACGCTGATTCCGGCATTCATCCTTTTTGAGCTATTCGGCTTCCGCGGAACTGCCCAAATTGCTAGCGCGCTGAATATCCTGCTCGCCTCAGGTGCTTTCGCATTGAGTTCTTCCCGGTTGGTGAAATCAGGCGAAGCCGATCTCCAGCCACACCTTTGGCGCTCGGCGACGGGATCTTCTCGCGAATCCGGAGTCTTGCTGCTCTTGTTCGCAACAGGGTTGTGCAGCATGGCTATGGAAGTCATCTGGGTGCGGGTATACGCCGTTTATCTCGGAAACGTGGTGTACGCCTTTGCCACGATTCTCGCCCTGTATCTGTCAGCGACGTTTCTGGGCTCCTACCTGTATCGACGTCGGGTTGGCGTGTGCGAAACGAGTGTTTCCGGGTTGGCGTGGATCCCGCTCGGCTCGCTTTCTCTCCTTCCGCTCCTTTTCGCGGATCCGCGGTTACCCATCCCTCAGGTCTTTGACAATACTGCTGAAGCGTTGGGACTAGGTGCGATCCGCGTCGGTCTCGGTATTGCCGGATTCAGCGGACTGGTCGGCTTTCTTACTCCGATGCTCGTCGACCGTTGGTCAGGGGGAAATCCGGAGCCGGCGGGCCAGGCGTATGCGATCAACGTGATCGGTTCCGTTCTTGGCCCGCTCGTGGCGGGCTTCTGTATTCGTCCTCTTGCCGGCGAGCGCTGGGGGCTCATCCTGGTTTCGGTGCCCCTCTTTGTCATTGCTTTCGTCAGCGCTCGCCGTGTGATCGGTTCGCGGCCCAGCATTTCCGCCCTCCGACCGGTGATGTTGCTCGGGGGCTCGGTCGCAGTTTCATTATTGATTGTTC
>JBJMGJ010000150.1:0-3552 GCA_045807965.1 Bryobacteraceae bacterium
CCCGGTCTGGCCACGTGAGCTTTCGTGTTCCACGACAGATCCAGCCTAGCGTTATCGACCGCACCACAAATGTGTGGCTCCGCGCCCAAGCCCATGGTTGGAATGGCGCATCCGCCGTGAGCACGATATGCTGACCATCGCGCCGGCCGAAGACACAACGGATCAGTTGGGCCAAAGTGGACAGGTGACCTTTCGCGGGCTTCCGGACACACCGGTCACTGAAGTGATGAATCGCAAGGGCCAATGGTTGGAGTGCGCCTTGACAAAGCCGTTCGCAGGCGCTCCGGATGGCGTCTCGGCTGTGAGCGTGCCCTCTCTCGAATCTCTTGCGATAACCGCCCTCTTCGCCCGCTCGAATTTATTGCCGGATGCTGGGTTCGTTAATCAGGCGCCTCTGGACTTCACGAAGGAGTTCTTTCCTTTCGGTTTGCAGCCAAGATTCGGCGACACCTTGTATTTGGCATCGCGTGAGGCATTCGCTCAAGCGGGTGCGGAGGTCACGCTGCAATTCACGTTGGCTAACCCGGATCAGGAGACCACTGGTTCGTCGCTCACTCCGGTACACGCCACCGCCGTCAAGATTCGTTGGGAGATCGGTGATACCACTGGCTGGATCGAACTCGGCACCGCGGAGTCCGGCCGCGAGATTCACCACGAAGAATCCGGATTCCTCGATACCACTCGCGCACTTACCCGGTCTGGCCACGTGAGCTTTCGTGTTCCACGACAGATCCAGCCTAGCGTTATCGACCGCACCACAAATGTGTGGCTCCGCGCCCGTCTCGTTGGCGGAGATTACAGCTTGGAAACCAAGTATCAGACCGCGCCTTCGCCTACGCCGCTTCCTCCTTTGCCTCCCACGCCGACACCTCCGTGTCTCCGTTCACTCGCAATCGATTACAAGCTCGAGACCACGTCGACCTCCGCGGCCATGGTTGCCTACAACGACTTCGTTTACGCCGATCTCGACCTGGGCCGCGGCCCCGTTCCTCTCTTTCGTCCGCCTGCCGACAACTTCGATTGTGCCTATCTGGGCTTCACCGATAAAGGTGGCTTTTCCGAACGGTACATGAGCATCTATTTCGCGGTCTCGAATCCGGAGAATCTGTCCGTCGCCCTTGAAGCCTCCGGCGTTCGACCCACGTTGGTCTGGGAATACTGGAACGGCTCCGCGTGGGCGAAGTGCGTCGTGCTCGACGACACCGCCGGACTCACCCGCTCAGGCATTGTCCGCTTCGTCGCTCCGCCCGACTTCTCGGCCACACCGCAGTTTGGTGAAAGTGTCTATTGGCTGCGATGGCGCATAGCCGGTAAATCCGAGTACGAGCCTTGGCTAAGTCGCATCCTGCTGAACACCGTCATGGCCACTCAGGCGGTGACCATGCCTGCCGAAGTGCTGGGATCGAGCAATGGGTCAGCCGGTCAAAGGTTTGTTACTACCCGCTCGCCCGTTCTTGAAGGGCAGCGACTGGAAGTGCGCGAGCCCATCATGCCTCCTCCGGAAGAAACCGAGGACATTTTCGAAGAAGAGGGGCCCGATGCCATTCGGAAGTCAGATGACTTGGACGTACGGCCCAACGATGTCTGGGTGCGATGGCACGAAGTCGCTAACTTCCGAGCCTCTGTCTCGACTGACCGGCATTATGTGATTGATCGCGCTACCGGCCAGGTACTGTTTGGTGACGGCGAGAACGGACGCATCCCTTCCGCCGGAAGCCGGAACATCCGGATCGCCCCGTATCGGGTCGGCGGAGGCAGTGTGGGAAATCGGAAGCCAGACACCATCACACAATTGAAGACGACCATCGCCTACGTCAACAAGGTGACCAACTTCGAGCCGGCTTCCGGCGGTGCTGACGCCGAGAGTGAACGAGCATTGCTTTCGCGTGCGCCGAAACAGATCCGTCATCGCGGGCGAGCCGTGACCGCGCAGGATCTCGAAGACCTCGCCATGCTTGCTTCGCCTCAGGTAGCGCGTGCCCGCTGCGTGCCTATGCAGAACTCTTCGCGCCTTGCCGACCCGAAACTGCGAAAGCCCGGAATCGCCACTGTAATCATCGCTCCGTTGTCGGGACGGACAGGCGTCGCGGGGGTAGTCTCCGGCGCTCCGCAACCCGATCGGGAACTGTTCGAGCGCGTTAAAGATTACCTTGATGCGCGCAGGCCTCTTGAGTCTGATTTAGTAATTATGGGTCCGGAGTATCTCCCCATACAACTCGAGATTGGGGTGACCATTACCGCGGATGTGATGCCCAGCGATGTAGAAAGCGCGGTCAGCCGCCGCATCGTCGAATTTCTTGACCCCATCACAGGGAAGCGCGACGGGAGCGGATGGCAGTTCGGCGAAGAACCCAGCCGGGCCGATCTCTTTGCCCTGGCAGAAGAAGTGCCAGGAGTTGACCACGTTCGGGAATTGCGAATCACGCGTATTGAGTCGCGTCCCGACTTGTACGCCAGTGGTCAATACCTTATCTGTGCGGCTGAACCTCAGGTTGTGGCCACGCTGGATATTTGAGATGCCACTTTCGCTGCCACGTCTCGACGACCGCACCTGGGAGGACTTGGTTGAAGAATCGCGCCGCCGGATTCCCGTGTATGCGCCTCACTGGACGAACCACAATCCGTCCGATCCCGGCATGACGCTGATTGAACTCTTTGCATATTTTTGTGAAAGCTTCCTTTATCGCACTGACCAGGTCGGCGAACGGCACAAGCTCGCGTTTCTACGCCTAATCAACGGACCCGAGTGGCGTCCGACTCCCAATCTGGCGGAAGATGTGCGGAACACGATGCAGGATCTCAGCCGGCCTCATCGCGCGGTTACTCCCTCGGACTTCGAGGACCTTGCGCTTCGGTCCCCTGGGCATCGCGAGGCTGAATTCGCGGTACAGGTCGGGCGTGCCAAATGCCTCGTGCGGACTGACCTTTCCTCGGCTGGTGCACGCTCCCGATCAGACGACGCGCCGGGACACGTCAGTCTTCTCATCGTTCCGAAGCCCTTCGAAGCCAAGATCGATCCGCTGCTGCGGCACGTTCGCAGCTTGGTCGAGAAAGCACGCTTAATCGGAACACGCGTGCACGTCGTTCCTGCTCGCTATCTCAGCCTCAGTGTTCGTCTTTCCATAACCGCCGACCACCGTTTTTCGACGGCAGGGGTGAAGACGGCCCTCATAACAGCGCTGACCAACTTCTTTGACCCATTGAACGGGGGCGAGGAGGGAACGGGATGGCCCTTTGGACGCAGCGTATTCGTTTCGGAACTTTATCAGTTGTTGGTTGCGGTGCCCGGCATCATAGCTATTCATAGAGCACGAGATCCCGAAACTGGTGCCGCGCTCGACGAATTACTCCTGGTTTCTCCCGATGCCTCTCGTATCCGGCGCAACCGGTTCGGCGAGTTAGACGCCATTGAATTGCGCGCTTCTGAGCTGGTAACGTATGTGCCGGGCAACGACGAAATCATGATCACTCAGGAGCTACGACGCCGGGAAGGCAGAAGGGATGGTGCGCCATCGATCAATTGATCCAGCACCTTCCCGCTATCTACCGCGA
>JBJMGJ010000151.1:0-9425 GCA_045807965.1 Bryobacteraceae bacterium
GCGGACCTATCCGACCCGCTTTGTTGATGGGTCGGAACAAGTCGCCTTCGGTTATATCGGCTTGTGTCAATCACACATGCACGCCGAGCGCTATCCAGTGCGGTGTTGGTGCCGTCCTGATGTGACCGCCTTCCCCGATCGGATCGGCAATTGGGATTCCACGCTGGTTCACACCCTTCACCCGCCGATCCAGCAGCGGGATCCGGACTCAGTAAGCCGGCGTCGGCCGCTTCGTACGCGAGGCGCCGCATGGCCGCAAGCGGGAAATTGATAGTTGACGATACGTAATGTGCTGATTCGCCGGGACGCAGGAAGTGAGCGTGGGAAGCACGCAGGGGCCTTAACGCAAGTGATCTCGCCTTAGCCGGTTACCTCGAGAGCTTGCCGCGAATCCGAACCGGTGCACTCCAACGATATGATGTGGAGTCGCGGCGATGGCCAAACTGATCTACGCAACACCAACTTCGCTGGACGGTTACATCGCCGATGACGGCAACTTCCAGTGGTCGGAGCCGGACGATGAGGTGTTTGCGTACATCAGCGATGTTCTACGGCCGATCGGCACTTATCTCTATGGACGCGCAACGTACGAGACGATGGCGGTCTGGGAGACGCCGGACGTCATTCCCGGTCTGAAGCCGTTCATGCGCGATTTCACGCGGATCTGGCAAGGCGCCGGCAAAATTGTTTATTCCAAATCGCTGGAGACCGTCGCTACTTCAAACACCCGTCTCGAGCGGGTATTCGATGCGCAGGAGGTTCGCGAACTCAAGGCTCAGTCGCAGCATGACCTTTCCGTCGGTGGTCCGACGCTCGCCGCACAGGCGATCCGGGCCGGGCTCGTCGACGAGTATCATCTGTTTGTCGTGCCTGTTATACGTGGGGGCGGGAAACGAGTCCTGCCCGAGGGAGTGTTCGTAAAACTGGATCTTGTGGTGGAGCGCCGGTTTATGAATGGGTGGGTGTGTCTTCACTATCGGACGCGGGCCTGAGCGGCGAATGCGAAATTGCGCGGGACCGTCGGCTTCGCGACAGTGTACTATGGTGGCGATCCGGGCCGGTGCTTTATGCAACGGCAAATCTACCCGATCGCTGAAGCACATGTACTGAGTTGGATGAAACGCGCCTCCTTTCTTGCCCTGCTCCTTTTCACTGGAATAACCGCAGCTTTCGCCGATAGCTCTCGTCTTCCGGACGGCAGCGAGTTCCCGATATGGGAGAAGCCGCTCCGCTTCACGAAGACCTACTACGTCGATGCAAATGCCAAGAATGCAAACGACACCGGGCCGGGCACAAAAGAGCGTCCGTTCCGCACGATTGACCATGCGGCGCAGGTGCTTCAGCCGGGCGAGAATGTCGTTATCGCCAGCGGCGTGTACCGGGAGGCGATCCGCCCCGCGCGGGGTGGCACAAGTCCTGACGCGATGATCAGTTACGAGGCGGCGCCCGGTGCCGAGGTGGTTGTAGCAGGGTCGGTTGTGACGACCGGATGGCAGCCCAGCGAGGGCTGGAACATCGGCCCGGACCGCGAGACGAACCAGCCTGTGAAGGCATGGCAGCTTCACCTCGACCCCAAGCTGTTTCCGACTGGCTATAACCCGTTCGCTCTCGACAATGTGACCGACGACCGGTACTGGATCAATTACGCCAAGGACAATATGTGGAACTACTTCCGGCGGCGGGGCCTCGTCTTTGTGGATGGCAAGCCGCTGGAGCAGGTGGAAGCGCCATCAGCCCTGGCCGGGCCTTCGCCGCGGTCGCTGAACTTTTTCAGCGAGATCCACTGGACGCCGTTGTACGAGGAGTTTTCGCCGTATGCCGGGAAGGTGTGGGTGGAGTCAGATGGGCTGACGCTGCATATCCGGCTGGCCAATGACGATGACCCGGCGAAGCACGCGATCGAGATTACGAACGAGGAGTCGGTGTTCTCTCCTGCGAAGCCGTACCAGTCGTACATCCGGGTGAAGGGCATCAAGTTTCGGTAAGCCGGGAACAGTTACCCAAACCCCCAGCGAGGGCTGGTCTCGACGAATCACGGCAACCACTTCATCTTTGAAGACAATACGTTTGAGTGGGCCAATAGTGTGGGGCTCGACATCGGTGACGTCGACTGGGCAGCGGCACGCCCGGCGCAGCCGGTGGGTTTTGACGTCGTCCGCCATAACGTCTTTCGGTACTGCGGTATCGAGGGGCTCGGCGGAACGGGTGGTCCGCAGAATGTGCTGGTGGAGAAGAACCTGTTTGAGTGGATCGGCTGGCAGGATGCGGCCCGGCTGTCGGAGTCGGGCGGGACGAAGATGCATCGGACGCGGAACTTGCTGTTCCGAAATAACGTGTTGCGTCACATCCGGCATGCGAATGGCATCTGGCTCGATATCGGCAACACGAATGATCGGATCACGGGGAACGTCTTCGCCGACATTCCCGGCGACGTGAATCCACACGCGATCCACATCGAGGGCAGCGACGCTCTGAACGAGATTGACAACAACATCTTCGATCACCTCACCGGCGGAGTTCTGATCCGCGACACGAACCACGTCATTATTGCGTACAACCTGTTCGTAGACTGCGCCAAGGTGTGCGTCGATACGGCGGCGGGACTTGGCGCACCACGGCCCGTTAACGGCCACACGAACGACGTCCACGACCTGAGAGTCTTCGGGAATGTGTTCTCCGGCATGGGGCAGTCGGCCATTGAGTTCAACAACCCGCGCAACGTTGCAGATGGGAACGTCTATGGGTTTGCGTCGGGCCGACGGATGGGAATGCAGCCCTACCTGCGTGTGAAATTCCCCGACCCACCGGAGTGGGACAACCTGGAGTCGTGGCGCGATCAGCACGGTTGGGACAAGACGGGAACGACGGCCGAGGTTGCCACGACGTTCAATCCGGATGCTCTCCAATTGAGCGTGGCGGTGAAGGGCGACGTGAAGCCTCTGCCGGTGTACGGCGGAATCGATGTGGACTTCTACGGACACCCTACCACCGGGACCGACCGTATGCCCGGGCCTTTCCCTGATCTGACGACTGCGACGGGATCACGAGCCATCGACCCGCGGTAACCCCAACCTATCTGCCCCAGGGCTTCAGGGCGTGATCTCCGGTAGTACGTAAGCCGGGTCGTTTCCGTCGATCTCCTGAACCATCAGCACCGGCGCGTGCTCGTCGCGGAACTGCCGGTACAGGCGGCGTTTTACCGCGGCTCCGGTGGGATCCCACGGGAAGTCGATGAGAATCGGGCAGACATAACCGGAGTGTGACATCCACTCCGACCATGGGCCCGGGCCAGTTTCCGTATTCTTTCCGTCCACGAAGCGAATCGAATAACGGACGCGGAAGCCAGGAACCCATTCCGACGAAGTGATGACCGTGCCATTTGGCTCCGTATGCGGGAAGTAGCCCATGTTTCTAGCCCAACCGCTCGACCCTGGCGCGAATTGGGGCGCGATGACGGGTCCGCCGGGCGCAAAGCGGCAAGTGATCTCGCGGTTGCCCGAGCCATGGCTGGGGTCGGGCACCAAATCGATCGTGATGGCCGCGCCGGGAGTCTCCGTGGACGGAACATCTTTGTCGGTCCAACCGGCGATCGGCTCGTTGCCGAGATACGAAGCGGCGATCCGCACTTGCGCGCCGACCGGATGAATCTCATACGTGAGCGCCCGCACTTTTCGCGGGGGTTCGCCGTTGGCGGAGATCGTCAATTCGGGAGAGCGGCCAGCGGCTTCGCGAATGATGAGCGCTGCTTCGCCGCGCGCGAGCTGCCCGGATAGATCCATCTCGATTTGCATGGAATCGAGCGGGATCTTCGCTCCGGAAAACTCGATGGTCATCTCCAGGTTTGTCCAAGCAGGAAGCGCACACGATCCTAATTGCGCAGCGGACTTCGAGCTGGCGATTTTGAGCAGTTGTTGCAACAGCAGGGCGTCGTCAGGATCCGGCACAATTGGCTTGAGACTGCCATCGCCGGCATTGTAAGTGGTTCCCCAACTCATGGAGACACTACCCGATCCCGGTGGTGAGTCCGCGTTTGCCCCAGACATGCGCACGCTGTAAAGCGACCCATTACCTCGCAGCGTTCCTTCTCCGGAGTGATTGACCCTGACGGTGACCGTATCGCTGGGAATCGGCTGCGCATTCTTAAAGACCAGCGCGGTGACCCGAACTTCCTCAATGCGGACGTTCCGCATGCTGGGCAAGATGTTTCCCGTCGCCATCACGTCGAGGAGCGCGCTCCCGCGCGCGTTGAGCGCGTCGATTGCACCGCCGGTGATCGTCAACCAGATTGTTTTTGTATCTCCGCGAAGGCCGATCTCACCTTTCGGATCTTCGAAATGCTTGATCAGGTCCGCGCAGATGCCGTCGTAGGTGGAAGTGAGAACGGGCTTAAGCTTTCCCGTGAGCTCCGTATCGGTCAGCAGTCCCTTCGCGCCGAAGCCGGTTTCCAAGAGATTCTGGCATTTATTGAGGACCTCTACCATGCGATAGTCCGCTGACGGATAAGGAGCGAGCAATTCGTATTCGTATGCTTTGACGAGGTAATACTGATAGCGGATCAAACTTCGGCGAGCCGCCTCCGCGAGGTCGCGCACATACAAGTAGGCGCCGTGGTCGATTTGATCGAACTCCGCGCCTCGCTGCGCGTACAGCGACCCTTCCGCCAGCAGGTTACTGCTGATGCGGCCCCCGAGCTCCACGGACTGCTGGAGCGCCGCTGTGAACTGATGGGAAAGCCGCTCCTTGTCCTTATTCAACTGGCGCAGCATTGCGGCGACCTGTTTGAAGCTATCGTCGGCGGCCTCAAGTTTATCGAGCTCGGCCTCGATTTCCGATTTGGGAGCCTTCAATCCGGCAAGCTGCTTGCTCATCTTGCCTACGAAGGGGCCGAGGCCTCCAGCAATGCCTGAGAGTACTTGGGCCTTCTTCTTGCGCTGTGATGCCTCCGTGTCGTCCGCTGGAGCAGACTCGGCGGACTGTCTCTTGCCCAGGGCAATACTCGCGGCTTTGGTCTTGAGGGCGAGCGTGGCGAACCCGGCGAGGAAGTCGGCCAGTTGGGACCCCGCCTTGGAGAGATCGGGATCCTTGGTGGAATCGTAATCGGCGATTTGATCGAGGCCGGTGCCCACCATTCCGAGGGCTGGCTGGCCTTCAGGAATCAAGGAGCAAATGGCCGACGCGCTGTGCAAGAGCAAGTTGATGGCGTGCCGCTGTGAAACCGCGGACTGCGCGCGCAGCCGGAGGATATTTTCGACGCGAGACAGCTCGGCCTGAATCAGTGTAAGCTGACTTTGCAAATTGGCGATTGTGGCTTGCAGCGCCGTGATTGTGTGGTTCAAACCGTTCCAGCGATTCATGTCGGCCGTGCGCTGCGCGGCAAGGTCATCCAGGGCTTTCTCGATGCTCTCCGCCGCTAATATGGTCTGGTTGCGAGCTTGCTCAATCCAATGCGCGAGAAATAGCGCGCGCAGAGCGGGTAGGACCTCGCCGTCGTAGACCTGCAGGTTCGCGGTGAGAGAAAGCCGGGGGGCCCAGCCGGCGGGATTGCCGAAGTAGTCGAGATTGCTGGCGATTCGATGGGCACGGGCGGCCAGTTGGGCACGTACCGTATCAAACGCCGTCTGCGAGTCCACACCCGACGGTTTGGCCCCATCCAGAGCTTCGCGATAACGGCCGATGTAGTCGGTGGCCAGCGAAACGGCGCCGGCTAAATAGACATCGTCGATGAAGTGAAGAACGGTCCTGACCTGCAGGGGATGCAGCCAGTCGAGGACGCCGGTGACCTGTAAGCTGGCGTCGGAGCCCCTTGGCTGCCTGGCCGTGAGTCCGGCTTGCGCGGGCCCCGGAGAGGGAACCGGCAGCATGGTTGGGGTGGCATCCACATGGCCTGTAGGTCCACCCGTGAATATGTTCCCGGTTCCGTAGACATGCACCTCGACCGACTGGGCTCCGGCCGCGGTTACCGATCCGCACAGGACCCGGCCGGCCGCGCCGCCGGGAGTCGATTTGGCGGCGGCCGACGCGCCTCCCGAACACAAACAAGTCGACTGGGCCGGCAGGCCGACCGAACTGGTGAGAACTCCCCCGCGCCCTCCCGTTCCCGGCTGCCCGGCCGAGGATGACGGGGCGTGACCATTGCCTGGCGCGCTGGCCTTATCGCCCCATTGCATGACGAGTTCAGGTGGGTTTTGCCCGTTGTGAACCTTGAACGAGGTCGTTCCGCGGCTGGTATTAGCGGTAAGGCTGCTCTCGATTTTCGTACCGTCAAAGAAGCCGCGTTCCAGAACGCAGGCGGCGGACAGCGGCAGATTGGTAGCGGTCGTGCTTCTCCTCGCAGTCGTTCCCAGCCCCGAGCCGCCGGGAACAAGAGGGAAATAGTCGATCAGCGTCACCGCGGTCCAGCCCACAGCGTCGTCCCCCGCGCGGCCGGCAGTTCCATCGCCGCCTCGCTGCCCTACACCACCAGTAAGGTCGAATAGTGGCCCGGGTGCGTCCGCGGATATTTCGCCTACGTGAAGATTCACGTCTCCGGCCGCCTGACCATCCGCTCCGGGAGCTCCTGGCCGAGCATCTTGGACCCAAGGCATGGGTGTGGTGACGATTCGGGCATTCGCGTCGAAGTGCAGTTTCCTTGCCCAGATGTTAACGGCGGCCCCTGGGAGGCGCCATGCGCCGCGGATCACGATTTCGTCAGCGATCAGATTCATCTCTTTGATGTCGGGAACTCCATCAAACTCGTGGAAACGGCCAATGGGGTCCTTTGGATCGAGGACAAGTTTCACGGCTGAGATCGTAATTTTTCTCAGCGCCGGCCGGGCGGCTGTGTTGAAGCTCACAGGCGGGCTTTGCGGCTGCGGAGTGTCGGTCTTGAGGGCGTAAAAAGCATCGTCCGCTGATACGGATCGGGCGAAGGACTTCACGAAAGTGCGTTGCGCTGTGGGCGCGCGGTCATAGGTGTCCATGGAAATGCCTCACCGTGCGGCATGAGTCGTACTTACAGCCGCTACTAAGTGTTGTCGTTGATAGTGGCCGGGCCGCCGTTGAATATAGATACGACGGCCGGCGTTGGCCCTAACTGTTTCCCGAAACCGTTCGTCAACTCGAAGCTCCGGATGGTTCCACCCACATAAGTCACTTAGACCTTTGGATCGTTTGGACCAATTGGGAAGAAGATAGATACGTTGGCATTGACCAAGCCGTGGGCGGGTGCGGCGGCTTGGTGGATAGCCATGTCAAATCCTGAGGGATACTAACACAGTTACTGGATGTCTACAAGGCGGGTTGGTTCTTCCGACGGTTATGCGATGATACTGATTCTGTGCAGCAGTTGACACACCGGTCTGCCGTGATGATGCGAAACTGCTCAAGCGATCGATAGATTTTTCGCTGTACATGGAAAGGTTAAACGCCGCGCTCTACCCTGTGTTCGTCTTGGCTGATCGATAGGTGCCACGCTTCCATTTTTCCGACACAGTGGAGTATGCTGAACGGGCGCTTCATTCGGCAGAGCCTACTGGTCGACAAAACCGTACGGCGCAATGGTGGGCTCCTCAGGCGGTCACAGCAGACTCCAGTGCATGCTCGCTTGCAACCCGACGGCCAAGGCTACATTGTTGGTCGGGCACCGCCGCGCTGAGTGAGCTTCGAAGCCGCCGTTCTTACCGATCCGTGATGACGCCGATAAGACCGGCCCGTAAGTATCGGGCGAGACTGAAATTAGAAAGACTGAACGTCGTTTACGAGGACCCATCCACGAAACGGCTCAAGAACATTCATCGCCGACCATCTTCGGCGTGATCAGCACCGCTAAAGCGATGCGTGAGGTCCAGAAAGCGTTGAAGTATTCGTTCTGGGCAAGCTAGCTACAGAGGCAATCGTGAACATCAGCCCCACCACGGCTCGCCTTCCGCGAGGTTCTCTTTCAGAAATTTATCATTCAGCAGTATCCCCAAACCCGGGAGGTTAGCCACCTGCATTTTGCCGTTTCTCACGACGGGTATATTTCCCGCTGCCTCCGGTGCGTCAGCGAACCAAGGACGGCACTCGATGCGCGGACAATTGAATACGCTCGCCGCGAATTGCTGTGACGCAAGGTTGAGGGCATAGCCGCTGACGTTATGCACCGCAATGGGCGTGCGGTACATAGCCGCTACATCGGCGATGATTTTGGTTCCCGTAATCCCGCCGGCGTGCACTAGATCGGGCTGTAGGTAGTCCACCGCCTGGTTCTGCAGGAATGGCATGCACTCCTCAATAAGCGCCAGACTCTCTCCCGTCAAGATGGGTACACGCGTGGATCGGCGGAGAGCCATCCAGGATTCCGAGAATTGTGGAGCAATGGGATCTTCGAGCCAAAGCGGTTTAATGTCCTCCACCGCCTGGGCCACTCGCATCGCGCTAGACACATCCAACTCGTTGTGGCCATGAACGATGATGTCGTAGTCCCAGCCCAGCGCCTCGCGCGCGAGTTCGTACACGCGCTTGACCTTATTCGTTGTTCGAGGGCTGAGATCGGGCGTGAATTGGGCGTTGTGGGCGCCAATCGACGGGTGAATATCGATCTTGAATGCCCGAAATCCAGCCTTGTAACTCAGGTTGCCGAAGTCGCCCGCGGTTAAATCGACCTCTCCCTTTAACAGCCGCGCGCGCTCCCGCCATTTCTCGGGGCTGAGGTAATCGGCCTGTGCTTCCTCGACGCTCAGCCTGCGATCGGGCGGCAACAGGTGGGAGTAGGTGTCGATCTCGGAACGGAACGGCCCGCCCAACAACCGCGAGACTGGCTTGTTGAGAATCTTCCCGGCAAGATCCCACAGGGCCATATCGACGCCGCTCCAGGTATAGACTTCGGGCTCCCGCTGGGCATGCGCGTAGAACATATTGTGGAAGTGAACCCGAATGGCCAGAGGATCTTTTCCTACCAAACCCAATCCCGAATCGCGTTCTAGCGAGGCGATCGCCGCCCGCGCCTCGGGGCCACCTTCCGCGGGGCCATACCCGATCAGACCGGCGTCGGTCTCGATCTTGATCAAACCCGGCGACATCCCTCTTTTTTTGCCGTTCAAGCGTATGGCTTTGACGGCAGTGATCTTCACTTCTCCTTGGGCGGGCTCCGCCAAAGCTTCATAGTGAGCTAGTGACGCGCCGATCGGCATGGCCAAGGCGGTTTTCAAAAAATTGCGGCGTGTGTGCCTCATGTGTAGCTGACCTTTCTAATATGGTTCACTCGCGGGACTATTGGTCGGTATCGCGCAATCCTGGGTCCGTGAGTTTCAACTGGCTTCCCGAAAGCCGTGAACTCGATGGTGCCGAGGTTTTCACCAGGCTTGCGGGGCCAGTCGGTCATGGTCAAACGAACATACCCGCAGGCCGTAAGAGGCAGCTCGTTGAACTCGATGTAGTTGTCACATGATTGCCGGTCTGATCCAGAA
>JBJMGJ010000152.1:0-16042 GCA_045807965.1 Bryobacteraceae bacterium
AGTTGAAGAGTGCATTGCAGAGTGCCGCGCCATTGTTCCAAGGGCATCTGGAGCACGCCCGGAGGGTGCAGTCGGAGTTGGCGTCGAAGAACTGAAGCTACCCCTTGAAAGGACGTGCGAGTGCTTAAACTAGGGGTCGTTATTTCTGTTCTGGTTGTCTACTCGGCGACTGCAAGGGATCCGGCGTCAGTTCAGCACCGGGACGGTCAGCCGAAAGTTGTCCGAATCGCAGATTTCGGGTTTCAGCCTGAGATCGTGACCGTTCCTCGCGGCGCTACGGTGGAGTGGAAGAACGCCGACATCGTTCCTCACACCGCTACTTCGGTGGACAAGAAGGCGTTCGATTCACGCCAAATTCCGACGGGTGGCTCCTGGCACGTCACCGTGAAGGAACCTGGCACGTTCGAGTATCAGTGCACGCTGCATCCCAACATGAAGGGCACGTTGGTTGTTCGCTGATTCCCGCGAAGGACGGCCGTACGTAGCGATCCTCAAGGCCGTCGACCGGCACGGCCTTGAACATCGGCGACAATCGATTGTGCCCCCGTCGGTGTTCAACTTTCTAGCGCTGATGCTGCTCTCGACGGGCATCGCGGGCGCACAAGACGCACCTGACTTTCATGCGGACGTCTCACTCGTCCACATCGACGCTGCGGTTCTGGATGCTCATAATCGTCCAATATCCGGTTTAACCAAAGGCGATTTCCGCATCTTTGACGACGACCGGCAACAACCAATCGTCATATTCTCGTCGACCCAGCAGCCACTTGATCTGCTGCTGCTGATCGATATCAGCCGGAGCATGCGACCCAAAGTGCAGGAAATAGCGGCCTCGAGCCAGGCGGCCATCAAAGAACTGCAACCGCGCGACCGGGTTTCCGTCGCGGTCTTCAACACCAGATTTCGGGTTGTATTGGCGTTCACAGCGGATCGTTGGGCGGTGGAAGACACACTCGATGGAGTTTTGCGTCAATCGTTCGGAGGAGGCACGGCCATCCGAAGCTCCGTCTCCGACGCAGCCAATCAGTTCCCTCCATTGGAGAAGCAGGAGGAGCAGCACCGTCGCGCTGTATTGGCGATCACAGACAACATCGGCATTCCAAACCGGAGGGAGACATCGGTCGTCAGGGATCTGGCCGAAGCGGACGCCGTTCTGAGCGGTCTAATCGTCAGCAATCGTCTGGCAACTGTCTCTCCGGCGAATCTGCTGTCTCCTTTAGGCGTCAAGAAACCCGGCGGGATCGAAGGTGTCGTGGAGAAAACCGGAGGAGATCTCATCTACTCTGACGACCTTGCAACCGCATTCCCCGAGATGATGCGGCGCCTTCGTTCCCGATACAGCCTCTACTACCGACTTCCGGAGAGCAGCAGAACTCGGCAAGAGAGAAGTGTACGCATCGAACTCAATCCCGAGACCCTGATGCGCTTCCCTGGAGCCCGTGTTCGAGCCCGCAACCGTTACAAAGTACCTGGAGCGAACTAACGAGCTGTTGATGTCGGTGCCGCTTCGGCAGGTGCGGGAACTGTGGTCGTCTCGGCCCTCATTCGAGTATCTTTCACCACGACGCGGGCCGGATTTCCCATCACAACGGCAAACGGTGGCACATCGCTGATAACAACGCTATTCGAACCCACGATGGCGCCTTCGCCTACCGTGACGCCCTTCATAATGTATGATCCGTGTCCGATCCAGGCGTGTTTGCAGATCCGGATGGGTTTTACCTCATCCTGGCTGGGCGGTAGTTTCTGAGCACGTAGATAAGGATCACGCGGATGCGCGTCGCTGTCCAGGATGAAGACGTTCGAGGCGATGTTCACGTAATCTTCGATCACAACGCTTTTGTTGATCGTGAAAAAGACATTGTGCCCAATGTCGCAACCGTTTCCGATGACCAGGGTCGGATCGTCAAAAACACGCCCGCTTCCCACGCCCATGTGCCCGTAGAGATTAACGTTGTCACCGATGTAGATTCGCGTATGTCCGCTAACGTCGGGCAGCAGCCATAGGTGCAGGTTCTTCCCCACCGAAACGCAACGGCTTCGGAAGGCGGGTTCACAGTAAAGGTAGTTATAAACCCAACGAATCGCAAACTTGATTCCGAAATGACCGTCATAGACAACACGGTAGAACGCCTTAACAGGTGGCGGCAGCGGCAGGTTCGAATGCATCAGGCCTTTGTAAAGCGCCCGCGCACGGCTGAAAAACCACCCGTCGCCACGCCGCATCCTTAGTACGAAATCGTCTAAAACTCCCAACGTTTGCCTCTGCTCTTATCTGGACCTGTAAATTTGTCCATCGATTACCTCAATGCTCTCATTGCTGTTGATGGTATGTGTGCCAATCAGGCCCGGATACCAGTTCGGTTCGATCCGGCTGACCGGACGCTCGCGGTACTCGGTGGGGGAAAGGACCTCGATTTCATTCAGCTGGCACGCATATCCGTACCGAATCGAGCAGTCCTGTGCCGGACGGATCAACTTATCGCCACGCCGGAAGAGACACCCGGCAGACCTGCTCGAACGTACGTCAGCGGAGATCGGATTAGCGGGGTGCGGCCTCCACTCGCCGAACAAAGAGTCGGAGAGGTAAAGGTACAACAGGTCGTTCGGTGTGGCGCCGCGATCCACCACGTTGGTGAAGAAGTAATACGTTCCATCCTGAATCCACAGCGTCGTATCCACAGCGTCGACATCTTCTTTCAGGACCCGCACCAATTCCCATCCCGCGGGAAACGCGGTTGCTCTGTAGAGCTCGATACGGCGTGAACTCATCGTCTCGGGAATCATATAAATCTCCCCCTCATGCTCGAACACAAACGGGTACGAGAGATGGTAAGGACGGTCCAGAACCCGTTCGGGTCTACCAATCCTTCCATCGGAGCTGAGTTCCAAGGCCGAGATAACACCTTTCGCTTCACGATACGGGTAATCCTCAACGAAGACGTAGGTCTTGCCCCGCGACGAGATCACGAAAGGATCGGCGAAGAAGCGATCAGCAGGCGCATTCAGGATCTGGAATCCCTCTGTCTGAAATTGCTCCGTCCGAGCCATGAAGAGTTTCGGCTCGAACCGGTACGCGACAAACCAATATGGCTCCTTTCCGCGGTAGGCGACACGCCGGTGAATGCTGCGGCGCAGGTTCTTTGCAATAAACGTACCAAGCTGGAGGGAGCTGGGAGCACCGGCTTCCACACGGGGTTGTCCCGGCTCGGTTTGCAGAGCAGGAGGCAGGGCTTCTTTCCCGTCACTTGAACAATGGCGGGAGAGTCTGTACAGGCTCTTCTCTAATAATGCGGGGGCCTTGCCGTAAGGCGCGAGCTGGTTTCGACGAAGAGACCAGCCAATCTCGGTGGCCGAGTAACCTTCGGCCGTAATCACCGGTTCTTTGCCGGCGCCCGAGAGTTCCCAAGCGGAACCGCACACGGGTTCGTCACGAAACAGTTCCCAGAAATAAGGAGGTCCACCGAAACGCCGCTGTGGCTCAGAAGGCACGAACTGCAGGACACCGCAGGTGAACTTCTGAACGTCCGATCCTTCGGGGCCGGAACTGCTTAGCCAGACGGCAGCATCGGCCTCCATCTCGTCGGCTGTGGCGCGGCGGATCCCCGCCAGTTCCGAGGTCAGATCGACAACTTCGTACGGATTGAATTCCGACTGATTTCGACGGACATCCCAGCGATAGTAGAGCCGGTACAGCAGTGAGGAGGAAACTGCTTCTGGATGGATACCTGTTGTGGAAATGCCTTCGACCTTCACGAGCGGATTCAGCAGTAGTCTACGGACCACTTGGGCCACCCACGCCGGCACAGCCAACGAGTCCAGGACCAGGGACAATCTCAAACGGTTTACCCTCGGCTCATTTACCATTCACGATGGATGAATCGTTCGCCTGAAAAGATATATGAACCAGCGTACTGTTTCTGAGCTTAGCTGTTTCGCTTGCCCACAGGGTAGCATTAACGTTGGGTTGGCGCGGACGATGCCCCGAGCCGTGCACCTTTGTGTCTCATGAATAACAGCACTACGGGATTTCCAACGGCCGTCGCAGCCCCTGTTCGAAGCAATCCCGAGCGAGCCGAAACCTATTGGCCACCCGCCGTGGTTGCCGGTGCATACCAAACAGGCGTGAATCTAATGCGGAACCTCGAGCGGCGAGGAGTGAAAACCTGTGCCTTCGATGCGCATCCAAAGCAGACCGGTTTCAGTTCGCGTTACGGGAAGACTTACTTGTGCCCGAATCCCGATACGGATGGCGAGGCGTGGCTATCGTTCATGCATGACCTGGCTCGCCGAATCGGGGAGAAGGCCGTTCTCATACCGGCTGCTGATCAGTTTGTGTCCGCAATTGGGGCACACGTCGATCAACTCAAAGATCATTTCATCTTTTTAGCGGACGCCTACCTCACCCAGGCACAACTCGCGACAAAGGAGCAGCAATACGCACTGGCCGAAGCGAACGGACTTCCCACGCCACGCACGCAGTTTATCCGCTCTGTCTCGGAGCTGGCACAGTTCGCTCAAACGGCTCAGTTCCCATGTCTGATTAAGCCACTGCATTGCCGGGAATGGGAACGGATGCCCGTCGGGCACGCCTTACTCAACCAGAAACTCGCAGTGGCGCAAGCCGCGGACGAGTTGCTCGCCAGCTATGAGAGCGTACGCCAGTACACGCCGGACCTCGTGGTCCAGGAAATCATACAGGGTCCGGACACAGCCAAATTCTGTTACATGACCTGTTTCAGCCGAACAGGCAGGAAACTCGGCGGCTGTGTAGTACGGCAACTGCGAACCGACCCACCCCACTTTGGTTCCGCATCCGTCGTGGAACCGGCACACGAGCCTGAGACAGAGTTGATTTGCGATCACTTCCTCCAGAACATCGGCTACAAAGGGATCTGCGAGCTGGAACTCAAGCGCGAATCCCGCGACAGAAAGGTTCGGCTTATCGAAATCAACCCGAGATACAGTGTCACTAGCGATGCCGCGCCCCACACTGGTGTAGATATTGGCTGGCTGCACTATCTGGACTTGATTGGAATCCAGGTTCAGCCGGTCCAGCAAAACTCACGAGATTTCAGGCATGTCGTTCTCCGCCGAGATATCGGTTCCGTTAGGAGTAACATGCGCCAAGGTCTCCTGAGTTGGTCGGATTTATTGCGGAGTTATAAGCGCCCACTCCATTTCTTCGATTTCGACTTACGAGATAGGAAGCTCAGCTGGAAGACGATCATTGAAGTAACTAAAACGTTTCTGTATCCTTACTTCCGTCGTATCTTCCCCAAACGTGGAGGACAACGGCCCTAGCCGGAACAGAATCTCACGGGGCTACTCGTCAACAGGTATGGGAAGAGTAACTGTTACCGCTGGATTCGCCACGGCGGCCCTGATTCTGCTGCCCTCGCTTGCGCAGCTGAATCGGGATCGCGGCCAAGGTCCTGACGGCGCCACAGAAATCAGCTTCCTCTCGCACCGCCTGGGAACGGATCATGCGGAGGGAATCGCTGTCCTCGACATGAACAATGATGGCCGCCCCGATCTTGTGAGCGGCGCTTACTGGTATCAAAATCCAGGCCCGGGCGGTGGTATCTGGAATAGAAAGCAATACCGCACGGTTGAATACATCACCGCCAGCAACACGACGGAATTTGTCTCTGATTGTGGCGAATGGGTGGTGGATGTCAATCACGATGGCGCGCCGGATGTTGTCACAGCAGGCTGGCAAACCGACGGACTTTGGTGGTATGAGAATCCCAGGAAACCCGATGTGCTCTGGCAGCGACATCTCATCACCCAAACTACTAAGACGGAGGGAGGCGTTTACCGGGATTTGAACGGCGACGGCATACCCGATCTTGCCCTGGCTCACTACGGGCGCTTGGGCGTCATCTGGATCGACTTTGCCGGCATTGAACCAAAGACGCACACCATCGGTGGCCCCGACCAGGACGGCCACGGAATCGGCGCGGCAGACATTGACAGCGATGGAAAAATCGATGTTATGACTCCGAACGGCTGGTTCAGAAATCTCGATGCGAATGCGGACAAATGGGAATGGCACGGTGATTGGCAACTAGGAGAAGCCAGCTTCCCGATCGTCGGGCACGACGCCAACAATGACGGGAAAACCGACATCATCTACGGCCGGGGACACAGCTACGGTCTCTATTGGCTCGAGCAGCGGCGCGCACGCCAATGGACGAGGCACACGATTGATGAGTCGTTCTCGCAAATTCACGTTCTTAAGCTCGTGGACCTCGATGGCGATGGCAAGCCGGAGCTCCTCGCCGGAAAACGATATCGAGGGCACAACGGCAGTGATCCGGGATCCTACGACCCTCTGGTGATTTACTACTACAGGATCAACGCCGACACAGGCAAATTCTCTCGTTTTCCGATATCGGTGAATGGAACTGCGGGCGCAGGGACGACATTCGTTGTCGAGGACCTGGACGGGGATGGAGATCTGGACGTTGCTGTTGCCGGTAAAACCGGCGTGCACTTCCTGGAAAATCTCAAGGTCGACAAAGTTCCGCCCTCTCAACGTGAGAAAGAACTGTTACTTGATCGGAACTGGCCTTTCCCTGGAGAAGGGGTGGAAGTCCGTACGCCGCCGCGGTAGCGCCCAGACAGGAATAAAGAATTTGTATGTAAACGATAGAAAATTTTCGGCTTAGTAGAAGTGAAGTTTCTGTTACGATCTTCCATACTGCTCTAAGCCGATTGATCTATGATACGTGTGCTTACCCTTGCCCTTCTGTGTTTCCTAGGTTCCAGTAGTTTCGTGTTCGGCCAAGCCGCCGCAACCACGGATACGCGACTGTCAGCGTTAGAGACTGCTGCGAAAAGTGCACAGATGGCTGGCGATAACGCCTGGATGTTGACTTGCGCCGCCCTGGTCCTAATGATGACGGGTCCCGGACTTGCGCTATTTTATGGCGGCCTTGTGCGCCGCAAGAACGTGCTGTCCACGATGATGCACAGCTTCGCCTTGATGGCTGTAGTAACGGTACTCTGGGCTTTTTACGGCTACAGTTTGTCTTTCGGAGAAGGTAATTCGTTTGTTGGTGGACTGAGCTATCTGTTCTTGAACGGAGTAGGAGCCGCTCCCAATGCGGACTACGCGGGCACGATACCGCAACAAACGTTCATGGTGTATCAGCTGATGTTCGCCATCATCACACCCGCGCTGATATCAGGCGCGTTTGCCGAGCGCATTAAGTTCAGTTCGATGGTGGTGTTTACTTGTCTCTGGTCCACAATCGTTTATTTCCCCATGGCTCACATGGTGTGGGGAAAGGCCGGGCTTCTGAATGCGTTTTCCGGAGGCAGGTTTCCCTGCTTCGATTTCGCCGGAGGCACGGTGGTGCACATCACCTCAGGCGTCAGCGCTCTTGTTTGCGCGCTGTATCTCGGCAAGCGCCTAGGTTTTCCGCGAGAGTCGATGAAGCCGCATAGCCTTGTGATCAGTGTGATCGGTGCTTGCCTCTTGTGGGTTGGCTGGTTCGGGTTCAATGCGGGAAGCGCATTGAACGCCTCCGGGCTTGCGACAAGCGCATTTGTAGCAACGCACTTCGCGGCCGCGGCCGCCGCGTTGGGGTGGATGTTCGCGGAATGGTTACGCCACGGAAAACCGAGCATGTTGGGCGGTATTTCGGGAGCTGTCGCGGGTCTGGTTGCCATCACACCGGCATCTGGTTTCGTCAAGCCAATGCCGGCGCTCTTTATAGGTTTCGCGGCAGGCATCTTCTGCTTCTATATGGTCACGACGGTGAAGAGCCGTTTCGGGTATGACGATTCACTGGACGCATTTGGAGTCCATGGAGCCGGCGGCACCCTTGGCGCTCTCTTAACCGGAGTTTTCGCGACCAATGCCGTCAATGATGGGTTGAAAGATTCCGCCGGGAAACCGCTCCCGTTGGGCCTGGTGGACGGTAACGCCGGACAGATACTCAATCAAGCGATTGGGGTTGGTATCGCGATTGTCCTCGCAGCTGTCGGAACATTCATCATCTTGAAAGTTGTCGACCTGCTCATGAACGTTCGAGCAACAGCGGAACAGGAGATGGAAGGACTCGACCTGAGCATGCACGGAGAAGAGGGGTACAATTTAGACGCTTAGTGCAGATTCCCGTGGCTGCAGAGAGAGCATCTACAATCAGGACGAAAGAATGAAAAAGATCGAAGCGATAATCCAGCCGCACAAGCTAGACGACGTCAAAGATGCATTGAAGGCTTTAGGAATCGACGGAATGACGATCTCGGAAGTAAGAGGCCACGGTCGTCAGAAGGGCCATACCGAGGTCTATCGAGGCATGGAGTACCAGGTTGATCTGCTTCCTAAGATCAAGGTGGAAACGGTAGTTCCCGATTCCCGTCTCGACGAGATTACCCGAACCCTTGCCGACGCCGCACGCACCGGAAAGATTGGAGACGGTAAGATATTCATTTCCGATATCGCCGAATCAATTAGAATTCGCAACGGAGATACTGGAGAGGCCGCCTTATAGTAGGCAATTTGCAATCTGTCGGTTATCCGGCGGCTTTCAGGCATCTGCTGGCCGAGTTTGAACGTGGCCATGACTCGGAGCGCGTGCTATTTGCGCGCTCCGATCTGGTCGACAACGTCGTTCGGAAGGCCTTTGCCGAGAAGTTTCGGGACAACATCACATCTCCTTACGCCGTCGTTGCTGTCGGGGGTTATGGGCGTCGCGAGTTGTTTCCCTATTCCGACATCGACCTCCTGCTCTTGCTCGAGAAGGAGAAAGATGTCCTCCCGATCAAGAATTCACTCTCATCAACCCTTCAGGTCCTTTGGGACTCAGAACTAAAGGTCAGCCAGTCGGTCCGTACCGTCGCGGAGTGTTCGCGCCTCGAAGAACGGAATTTCGAACTCCAGATCAGCTTGCTCGATCTTCGGTTCCTGGATGGCGACCGATCTCTTTTTGACTCTCTCGTGGCGAAGTTGGCGGATCTGCACGGTCAGGAATCGGCGAAACTGACGGAACAACTCGCGGAAAGCGCCAAGGCGCGCCATGCGCGATTCAATGACACGCCGTATCACCTCGAGCCCGATGTTAAAGAATCACCGGGCGGAATCCGCGACCTGCACCTGCTGCGGTGGCTCGCCCAACTCTCGCCCGAAGAGGAGTTCCTCCGACAATCGTTGAATCTCCTCGACTCTCCGACGGAAGCGTTGACGAACAGATCGTCCGGAGATTCTCCGAAGGGATTCCTGTTCCAGCTGCGCACGTTCCTGCACCTCCGGTACGGACGCGACACAAACCTGCTCACATTCGAACTGCAGGATGACTGCTCCCGATCACTTCCCCCGGAGCCGATCGCGCCCGAAGAGTGGATGCGGCTTTATTTCCAGCACGCGAGGCGAATTTTTCAAAGCACCCAGGGAGCGCTGGAGTGGGTGGATGGAACAAAGAAGAGCTCTTTGATCAAATCCCTGCTCACTCGCAAGTCCAAGGGAGGCGGCGAATTCCAAGTCACACGCGAGCGTGTGTCCATCTCTGGCTGGGAGTCCGGCACGATTTCTTCGGAGCGGATCCTGAAGCTATTCGCATTTATCGGGCGCTTGGGATATCCGTTGAGCTGGGAGGCACAGCGGACTCTACGGGGCGAGATTGCCATACGGGAAGCGTTCGAGCAAGAGGCACAAGACTGGAAGAGTTGGCTGGACCTGCTTTCCGGGCGACACGCGGGTTTAGCGCTCAGCCAAATGCACGAAACTGGAATTCTGGCGGCGGCATTTCCTGTCTGGTGTGAGATTGACAGCCTCGTCGTTCGGGATTTCTATCACCGGTACACCGTCGATGAACACACCGTGGTTGCGATCCGAGCGATCGATTCCCTGCTCCAAGGCAGCTCCGAGCCGTTTCGGCGCTTCCGTCAGCTTGCCCTTGAGGAAGACAACATCGGCGTTCTCCGCCTGGCATTGCTCCTGCACGATATCGGAAAGGGAACCACACCCGGCGAGCATGTGAACGGTTCGCTCGAGGCGGCCCGCCGAATTTTACAGATTCTCAAGGCGCCCGAGGAGGCTCGCGAGATTGTTCTGTTCCTGATCAAGCATCATTTAGATCTCTCTCTGGTCATGAACGGCCGCGATCTGAACGACGCCTCTACCGGGCGGTTCCTGACTTCCCACATCGAGACACAAGAGAATCTTCGCCGTTTAACCCTTTTCACTTTCGCTGATATCAGTGCGGTCAATCCAACAGCCATGACGCCGTGGCGAACGGAGCAATTGTGGCGGGTTTACATGCTTGGAGTCGAACAGCTGACGCGCGAGCTGGATTCCGAGCGCATTCACCGGGCGAATCTGTTTGCGCCCGGTTTGAACGCTTCCCCGGAATTGCATGCCTTCCTCGCGGGTCTTCCCAAACGCTATATCAAGACACATTCGCCGGAACAGATTCGACATCACTGGAAGATGGCCGAAGCAAGCCGCCACGATGGCGTCGCCGTCGATATTCAGCAAGAGGCCGGCGCCTATCTGATCACTGTGCTCGCCCACGACAAACCCGGACTCTTTGCGTCCCTGTCAGGCGTACTGGCCAGCTTTGGGATGAACATCGTCAAGGGCGAGGCTTACTCCAACACAGCCGGTTACATCGTTGACCTCATCCGGTTCACCGATCCGCTGCGACGGCTGGAGCTAAACCCGGAAGAGATCGTCGATCTCAGGAAAACCGTCGAGAAAGTTGCACTGGGCTCACTTGAGGCTCGCGAGCTGCTGAACAGGCGGCGCCTGGGTCCCCGGCGGATTCATGACCATTCCGTCAAAACTTCTATTCGTTTCGACAACCACGCGTCCGACTACGCAACTCTGCTCGAGTATTCGGCCGAAGATCGTCCCGGCCTGCTCTACCAACTCGGTTCGACGATTGCGACGTTTGGCTGCAATATCGAACTGGTTTTGATCAACACCGAGAGCTTCCGAGCGTCTGATGTATTCTATTTGACGAAATCGTCTCAGAAGCTTTCGGTGGAGGACATGGGCAATCTTCGTTCCGCGTTGGAGGAGCTGGAGTAGAGAGAAAGTCCCTCTTACCGTCCACTTCTTTTAACGAACCGCTGAAATCCGAGTTGCGGCCCGTCCGTTAAACGTTACTTGCTGTTTCTGTTCCGGTTGACGTCGTCTGACGAACTACTTAGGATGGAGTTGACACCCTTTTTGATTGGGAGTACATCTTGCATCGCATTGAATCGAGTGGAGATCCTGTAGGCAAGTGAAGAGAATTCACCGGAAGGGAAAGCGCAAGGGAAGAATGTTACGTGCCCTGTATGGGACTACGCCCTGGGTTCTCGCGCTCTCGCTTCTCCTCTTTTTCCCCAGGCCATCGAAGGCCGGAAGCTCGGCTTCGTCCACCCCTACCGTCAAAAAGCCTCGTAGAAGAGTCCCTGCGAAGACCGGAACAGTGGCGGCGGCCGGTAAGCTGCCCGCGGGTTCGCGCTCAGCCGCAACAACAAAAACGCGTACTACTGCTGCCCTATCCCGCACCCGGCGGCGCCGACTGGCAGTTATGAGCCCTTGGACGGAGCCAACGTACGCCGACTCGACCGTGGGAGATAGCGTAGAGGGAGAAGATCCGGATGTTCGCCGAGCCGCCGTGGAAGCGCTTGGTCCTTACAATGGCACCGTCGTTGTGGCGGATACGCAGACGGGCCGGATCCTGACGATCGTAAACCAGAAACTAGGGCTAAAAGGGGCGTTTCAGCCCTGCTCAACCGTGAAAGTGGTTGTCTCGCTCGCGTCTTTGAGCGAAGGTCTGGTGGATTCTCAACTTCCCGTCCACCTGACCCGGCGATACGCCATGAACCTGACGCAGGCTCTAGCCAAGTCGAACAACCTCTACTTCGCGAAGTTGGGACAGCAACTCGGATTCGAACGCGTCTCCAGGTACGCGAAGCTGTACGGCCTGGGTGAAAAGGCCGGATTAGACATTCCCGGAGAAGAGCCGGGATTTTTAACCGCGGACCCACCGCCTACGGGTGTCGGTATGATGACGAGCTTCGGAGACGGAATCAGGGTCACTCCTCTCGAATTGACCAGCATCGTCACGAGTATCGCGAACGGCGGAACGATGTACTACCTGCAATATCCGCGAACCGAGGAAGACGTCAAGAAATTCGTTCCGCGAATCAAGCGCACGCTCGACATCAGGCAGTATGTATCGGAATTGAAGGCCGGAATGCTGGGAGCTGTCGAATACGGTACCGCGCGGCGGGCCATCTATGATCCGAATGAGCCTGTGCTCGGCAAAACCGGGACGTGTACCGATACGGCTCAACCGGGAGTTCACCTGGGCTGGTTCGGGTCGTTCAACGAAACGGGCAAAAACAAGATTGCCGTCATTGTCCTCTTAACCGGGGGACGCGGTATCAGTGGTCCGATCGCCTCGGGAGTTGCCGGTAACGTTTACAGAAATCTAGCGGCTCAACACTTCTTCGCTCCGGAACAGACGGGCGTAAACACGGCTCTGATCTCGCTCGGAAATCAGCAGTCCAACCCGCAATAGGCGAAAAAGCGTTTGATCTTACCCGCAACCACCGGCGCTATCCTCTTTCTCTGTGTTTTAGTCTTTCTGGCCTTAGGCTCGTGGATTCTTCCCTGGCGGCTGGGAGCTCCCAAGCTCCGCTTCGAAATCGTCGCCATCGATTTCGCTCTGGGCGCCTTTCTGCTCGCTCTGGCTGCCGCGCTCACTCTGGGCAGCATGGGTTCGGAGCTTGCCTTTACTGATAGTCTGCTCGTCTCGGGACATCGCGCGCAAGCTGCGGTAGTGGCTGCGGGGCTAATCGCGGGCATCGGAAATGTTGCACTGCTCGCTTCATCGTCTCTTGGCGGTTTGGCACCGAGCTTTCTGATCGCAGGCGCACTCGGTAGTGTCGTACTTGCGTGGACGTCGGGGGTGCGCCACCCCACGCACATCGGGCTCGGTACGATCTTCGGGCTGGGCGCATTGATTCTGGCCGCCTCTGTCGCCCGTTTGCGCCGTGCCGCTGCACCGCCGCCAGCGAGATCGAAAGGGGCGCCGAAGAGTATACAAATAGCCGGCCCTGGAATCACGAGTATTTTGCTCGCCTGTCTGGCGGGGCTTGCGTTCAGCGGGGCTGCACAGCTCGCTCGCTATGGAACATCGGGCGAACTCGGCGTCGCTCCGTACGCGGCGTTTGTTTTTATCTCGGTTCCAGCGTTGCTGTCCACCGTTGCCGTTACGTTCTTTTTATTCAACTTCCCCATTCAAGGCGCCATGCTTCACGCCAGTGCCTATTTCGGAACGCGCTTTATGCAGCACGCTTTGGGAATAGCCGCCGGACTCATCTGGGGCGTGGGAATCCTGGGCTGCTTCCTGGTGCGGAGTGCCCCTGGTGAGGAAAGCGTTGTGCGTGAGCTCGGACTATACTCGGCTTTCGGCTCGTTCGTTCTGGCCGCGGCCTGGGCTTTATCGGTTGGAGGAGAGCCTGAGAGGTTTCGCACAAGGCGACCGTTGGTTGCCGCCGCTTTAGTTATGCTCGCGATCGCAGTTTACTTCCTTGGATACGCGATGACGAAGTAGGCTGCGTCACATGCGCGGCTTATCGAAAACGTTTCGGATGGAAGCGCAGCAGCGCACGATAGACTCGCATCATGCGAGCGTTCTTTTGGCTCCGAGCTTTCGGACATGCTGTTCGTCTCGTTGGTCATTGAGGAGCCCCATGCTCCTCAAACCTGTGTGTATCCGAAAGCTTGCTGGACGGCTGCAACAGTACTTTCGTCCGCTATTTTTGCTTGAGCTAAGCTAGCCGATCCCCCGCCGCGCCCGCCACGTTCCGCCAAAACCTGCTTCAGTACGGCTCCCGCATTCACTCCTGAATCGGCGGAGCAAGCGATCGAGATCGAGAGGGGTTCTTCCCCGACAATCAGACAGATCGCTTTTGAATTAGCTGCAAACGCGATGGCCCTCAGTCGTAAATCCTCGTCGAGCGCGATTGTGCGAAGGAGGAATCGGTGCATTCCATCTGGAGACGCGGGTGTGCTTCGATAGTCAGACTGCCCCTCCAGCCGCGCCATTTCAGTCTTCAGTTTTTCTCGCTCCTTGTCTCGGTCACTCAACCGCTGGCGCAGAGAACAGAACGACTCGACGAGCTTTTCTGGAGGAACAGCGCTTTGCCTCGCCAGTTCAGCCAGGATCAGATAATCCCGCCGTGCTCGCCGCAGCGCGCGAGTGCCGCAGACAAATTCAATCCGAACATTCCCACGCACCTTCTCGGATCCCCGAATCTGGACAGGGCCGATCTCGGCGCTGGTTCTGACGTGGGTTCCGCCGCACGCGCTCCGGTCCACATTCTCGATTTCGACAACGCGGAGCGTACCCGTCCGCTGGCTCTCTTTTCGAAGCGGCTGGACCGATTCTGCGTCCTCGAAGGAGATCAGGAGCGGAATAGCCGCCCTCACGACCTCGTTGACGCGTTCCTCTGTCTTGGCAATCTGGTCGGGCCTCAGTTCTTTCGTGCCGAGCTCAATCGTGGAGACTTCGGCGCCCATATGGAAGCTGAGCGTTCCGAGACCGAAGTTCTCGAGAAAAACGGCCGAAAGGAGATGCTGGCCAGAATGCTGCTGCATGTGGTCGAAGCGACGATTCCAGTCGATCCGGGCGCTGACGATATCGCCGTCGAACGGTGCTGAAAGCACGTGCGCAATGCGCTCGCCTTCGTCCACTACGTCGGTCACCGGAGCGCCGCCCAGCACACCGATATCGTGAGGCTGACCGCCCGACGTAGGGTAGAAGTAGGTCTTGTCCAGGTACACCCGCTTACCGTCGTCGGTTTTGTCTACCACCTTGGCATCAAACGCGTGAGTGTAAGCATCCTGATAGTAGAGTCTGGCGGTGGTCACTCCCCAGAAGTAGCATCTCGTCCGAAGCTTCGCGCATCCGAGTAGGAGAAGATATCAGCAATGGGGCTTAGCGACCATATCCGCGCCATCAAGCGCGAGGACCCTGCCGCCAAAAGCAGCTTAGAGATTCTGCTTTGTTATCAGGGACTTCATGCGGTGTTGCTGCATCGTGTTGCCCATTTTCTCTATCGCCGCAAGCTCTTCGTGCTGGCAAGACTCGTTTCCACCTTCTCGCGAATCGTTACAGCCATTGAGATCCATCCCGGAGCAAGAATCGGGAAACGGTTGTTCATTGATCACGGCCTGGGGGTCGTGATCGGCGAAACCGCCGAGATTGGGGACGATGTTCTGCTTTATCAGGGAGTTACGATTGGCGGAACGGGGAACGAGCGCGGCAAGAGACATCCCACTTTGGGCAACCGCGTCGTGGTAGGGACGGGCGCGTCTGTTTTAGGGAACATACGGTTAGGCGACGATGTGCGAGTGGGGGCGGGCGCCGTGGTGGTCCATTCGGTACCGAGTGGCGCCACTGTCGTGGGCATTCCGGGCCGGGTAGTCAGAACCCGAAGCGAGACACTGGGCACCTTGGAGCACGGTCGGGTCGCGGCTTCCGCCGAATCCGAGCCCGAGGACATCGAACAGTTGGCTGATCGTATTCGGGAACTCGAAGCGTTGTTGAAATTGCTGCTGGACGAACGCGTCGGCCAAGCTCGCGGGTAAACGCGAGTGTACAGGTTGGCTTCGTCGATCGTCACCAAGATGCGCCAATCGAACGGCGTATGGCCGCCGCTCACAGAACAAGGTACCGGACTTGAGTGGACGCGCGCCTGCTGTGCCGAAGCAAAACAGCGCATGAGCTTCTCATGAAAGACGAGGAGCCGTGTGGATCGTGTCTCGAACGCTCACCGGTTGTGGCGAGGCGCACCTAGGTACCGAACAGAGAGTAACCGCGGCGGCGGTCAAGCCATTGCATCGACGCCTGGAACAATGCCAAGGTCGCGTCGCTCAAGGTTCATACTCGGGTCGCGAATCTCAGAAAAGCCCGGCGGACCTTCTTCGAATGGTCCGTCCGGGCGATCGCGGAAGAGGTGTCAGGAACCCGACCGATCGGTACGAAGATTGTTCGTGACTGAGAACACTCCTGGCACTGAGTTA
>JBJMGJ010000153.1:0-8582 GCA_045807965.1 Bryobacteraceae bacterium
AGTTGTCGGGAATTACGGCAATATGGCGGCAGGATTGTCATGCCGCTCCCGATGACAAGGAACCATTCGGCTTTAGGGATGGCATCAGTCATCCCGCAATTGAGGGCAGCGGCATTCCGGGCAGTAATCCGCAGGAACTGCCTCTCAAAGCGGGTGAATTCGTGCTCGGATATCCCGATGAGATCAGCGACAAACCGAATATCCCGCAGTCGGACATTCTGCGGCGAAATGGGAGTTTTGTAGCGTTTCGCAAACTGCATCAGCGCGTTGCAGCTTTCCGCCAGTATCTGCGGGCGAATGCGTCGAGCCCCGAAGCGGAGGAACTGATTGCGGCGAAGATGATGGGCCGCTGGCGCAGCGGAGCTCCCCTCGCCCTGTGCCCCATGCACGATAACTCAGAAATAGGTGCGGATCGGACGCGCAACAACGATTTTTTGTTCAAAAAGAACGACCCGATCGGTTACTGCACGCCAGCAGGGTCGCACATCCGGCGCATCAACCCGCGGGATGCTGATGTCGCCGGGGTGGTGCGCATCCATCGGATGATCAGACGCGGAACCGCGTATGGTCCAGTCCTTCCTGAGGGTGCCATGGAAGATGATGGCCTGGACCGTGGGTTGATGTTCGCGTTCGTAGGGGCCCACCTGGGGCGCCAATTCGAGTTTGTCCAGTCCGAGTGGATGAACGACAGTGCTTTCTTTGGCGGAAAGTCGGAGAAAGATCCGGTCGCCGGTTCCGGTATTGGAACGGGAACCTTCGATGTGCCTCGCCGACCGGTCCGAATGCGACTGAACGGCCTGCCTCGATTCGTGGTGACGCGTGGTGGAGAGTACTGCTTTCTGCCAGGGCTAAACGCGCTGCGTTGGCTGGGAGATCTGACGACCTAGGAATTCAACAGCCGCTCACCGTTAGGCAATAACTTACCGGGTCATCTTCTAGCCTCTGTCGGCTAACCGTGACTTCCTTTTTTCAGCACCGATCTCTCTATAGAGGAATTGCACCAGTGATTTAGCCGGTGAGGCTTCTTGAACCGAACGCCGCTAGTTTGGCGAGGGGTCATTCGGCTTCTACAAAACCGCAGCCTACTTTTCCAGCTTTCTTGAAGCTCTCCGGTCCACCCTAGGAATCCTGGCAGTTTGCCGTTCAGGATTTGCTGAATTGTTCTACTGAGTTTTTCTCCCCCAGTCAGTTGCGAGTTCCTTTCGCCCACGCCCAGGCCGCTATGTGCCACCCTGCCGAAAACCTGCTAAGCGCAACCGTAAAAATCGCCCCGGTCTGTGTGATCTGTTGGCCGCGCACCTTGAACGTCATGGTTGCGGGCACAACTACGTACGCGGCGTCACCGGTGATGTTGTTGTGCAACGGCTCGCCCTACGTGACAAAGTAGTCCGAAGCACCATGTTGCTCGCCTTCAATCAGCACATCTCTGTGCCAATCCTGAGAGGCTGTCGGTCCCAGCCAGACGTGCGGCGCCATGCCGTCAAGAATCGCACCCGGGTTAGCAAAAGTCGCTGCCATTGCCTGTCCGTCGCCTTCGTTAAAGGCATTGATGTATTGAAGTACTGCCGCCAGCGGATCATCCGTCGTTGCCATTCCACTCTCCGATTCTGAATGCAACGATGCCAAACAGAAGTGCTCCGAACTTTTTTTCTCTTCGCTTTGACCATTCCCGTTATCCAGGCTGAGCACAAAGCCAGAAATCAAAGTGGGCGTGTCTGCTTCGCTTTGCCGCGTGCGTAACAATGCTTGAGTGCGCAACATCAACAGCGCTCGGAACGGGGCATCCGTGCGTTCCGCTTGATCGTTGCTGTCGCAACGTCCTCCTAGCTCGGGTGTGATTTGGATTGGCTTCGTCTCTGTTCATATCCGGTCAATCATCTGCCAATAAACAACCAGCACGAACCTTCCGATGAATTCGGCGGAGTATCTCGACACCTCTGACATTCCGAATGCCAGATACATCGCGGCCGTACAGGACGCTGCGAGCTAGATCGTAGCTGTTCGAGGCTTCAATCTTTCTGCCTGCTCCGTCGGCAGTGCCTGCTCAGCCTCTCGAGCGGTTAGCATCGGGAGTGCGATGCCGCGATATACAAACGCAGCGAGAACCGCGCCTGCAAGAGGAGCCAGGATAAATAGCCAGAGCTGCTCTAACGCCCAACCACCCACGAACAGGGCTGGCCCGATACTTCGTGCTGGATTTACGGAGGTATTTGTGATCGGAATGCCGACGAGATGAATCAATACCAAAACCAGCCCGATTGGAATTCCAGCAAAGCCGACTGGCGCCTTCAGATCTGTGGACCCAATAACCGTGAGAACGAGTAAGAACGTGAGGATTATCTCGGTAAGCGCGGCAGCAAGGAGGCCATACTGTCCGGGAGAATGCTCACCAAAGCCGTTTGCCGCAAATCCGAGCGCTCCTGGGTCGTATCCGTGTGGGCCGCCTTTTGCGATTGCCAATAAACAGAGAGCTGCGACAATTGCCCCCAGGATCTGTGCCACCCAGTAGCCGACGACAAACCGCCGTTCAATTTTATTGGTGATCAACAGCCCGAGTGTAACGGCAGGGTTGATGTGGCAACCCGAGATATGACCTATGGCATAGGCCATCGCAAGCAGCGATAATCCGAACGCAAGCGATATTCCGAGGAATCCGATCTTATCCCCGGCCAAAACCGCAGAACCGCAGCCTGCGAAAACCAGCACGAACGTTCCGATGAACTCGGCGAAGTATCTCGACATCTCTGACCTCCGAAGGCCAGATAGATCTCGGCTGCACAGGATTCAATTTTTGTGTTCACCTGTTGCGGTGAAGCATCCGCGATCACGCACCGGTTCCGGCTAACCTGCAGCTAACCCCCGTTTAACTCCACAACTTGCAAAACAAACCGTAGCCTAGTTGTAGCGCTAGGAATGCGCTGCTAAGCGCTCGAGGCTGCATGAAGACGACTCAAATCTCACCTGCGGCGTCCCGGCGAATTTAGGAACTGCGTAAGCGGTTGAGAAAGGCCCATACCTGGGTAGGAAATTGCAAAGCCCTATTTTTTCTAAGACCATTCTGATACTAAACTCAGACGTCCAGCGGCGCACACAAATGCGCTACGTACTGTCATCACACGGCTACAAGGTCCTGGAGGCTGCGAATCTGGAGCAAGCGGCGAACATCTGCTCCGGACGAGAGATATCCATAGACCTCGCGATCCTTGATCCAGCCGCCGAACCCGGCTGGAAATGGCCGACGTGCCATCCATGCGCCCCGCTGCCTACAATAGTGTCTGAATCTCAAGCGCAAAACCCTCCGGACGATTTCTGGCAGCTTCCGTTCGATCCCGACCAATTGCTTTCGCAGATCAGGTCTGCCCTCTCCTACAGCGGAGCAGTGAACCGTGGCGACATGCGAGCGGTTCTGATTGTGGAAGATAACGGATTGTTGCGTCATGCGGTTGCAACAATGCTGGGGCGTGAAGGATTTTCCGTGTTCGAAGCTGAAGATGGCACTTCGGCCATTGCTCTTTTCGAGGCGCACGAAGCGGAGATCGGGCTGGTTCTGCTTGACGTGACCCTCCCGGATATGTGCGGCGGACAAGTCTTTGAAACCATGGAACAGATTCGCCCGGGGGTGAAGGTAATTCTTACGACCGCACATGACCAGGACATCATCGAAAGCATAATGGGTAGCCGGAAACCATGGATATTCCTACGCAAGCCATATCACGTCAGCGATCTTGTGACATTGATTCGAATCTCTCAAATGGAAGAAGTAAGCAAATAGTTGGCGAGCCAAACTCTGATAAATTAGGAGCCTGCCAGGATACACGCTCGCGTCTGTAAAAACGTAAAAGGAAGGGACACCTACCTCCAAGTTGTGTCGATCAGCGCTACATCGTCGAAGCATGCATCAGAGCAGGCGATAAATGGTGACGAACTCCTGCGTAAAGCCGCCGAGGCATTGCAGTTGGTTCCAGCCACAAGTATTTGGGATGACCTGGTATCACATCTTGGCCGGACGCTGAACGTTGACTGGGTGTTTATTGCGAAGTTACTTCCAGGAGCAGAGACAAAGCTCCGCACCTTAGCTGCATGGAATCGAGGTCACCCGGTTGAGGGTTTAGATTACCAACTTGACGTTCCATTCGATGACCCGTCGATGCCGAATTTATGCGTGTACGTCAGCAACGCACGGAAGCACGTTCAAAATCCTTGGCTGAAACTGGTGAAGGCACAGGCGTTTGGGCAGATCAGGCTGATAGGACGACTCGGGCAAGCACGAGGCATGCTGGCTATTGCTCATGATCAAGCGCTCGAACGTAGCGACCTAGTCGAAGCAATACTGCGCATCTATGCCTTTAAAGCGATCGTTGAATTGGAACGCGAACTTGCAGACGAGCGCTTTTATAGCCAACTGCTGGATACGTTACAGCGTCCGGCGCCTGAACAGCACTGATCAGGCCAAGTTGGTCCGTTTCAGCACCGCCTGGAATTCAGGTTCATTCCTCAGACAGTCGTACAGAGGATCGAGCTTCAAATACATCAGGCCGGTATATCGCTCGCGTGCGGCGCGCTGAAGCCAATGCAGAGCCTCCGAGATCTGCCCCAGAGCTGCGTACGCATGCACAAATGCGACAGGTGACGCGGAGCCGTTCGCAAGCCGCTGATGGAGCTCCTGTAGCGCTTCCTCGGCCTTGCTGCGATAATTGCCGGCCGTATACGCCCGCACCAGTACACCTAAACGCGCTCCAGCAGTAGGAGGTTCGAGGGATCGAGTAAGGGCCGCGATAGCATCGTCCATTTCCCCGAGCTGGAGGAGTGCTAACCCGCGATAGTAGTGAGTGTTCTCAATGTTGGGGCCCAGTTCCAGAGCTCGATCAAAGCTGAGCAGCGCATTTGCGAAATCTCGCAATAAGTAAGAACGCACACCTCCCCCGCGGTGAGAGCGTGCAGAGAGTGGATCGAGATCCAATGCTTTCTCGATATCGCATCGGCTTTCCTCCAGAAGACCTCGCTCTAGGCGGCAAACGGCACGCTGCATGTAGCCGGCAACATAGTTGGGGCGGAGGTCCAGCCCTCGCTGGAAGAGTACCTCCGCTTCGGTCCATCGCCATTCGAAGATCGCTGTCGATACGGCGAGCCCAATGTATGCTTCCGGGCAGTTCCTCTCGAATCGCAGCGCTTCCAGAACCAGTCTTCGGGTTATCGGGGCGAATTGAGAGGGATTGCGGGCACCGAGAAAGATGAGCCAGTGGTACGCCTCCGCCAGTGCTGCGTACCCCGCCGCGTATTCGGGCGCAACTGAAATCGTGCGCAGAAAGCAGCGCACAGCCTCTTCGCAGCCGTCGATTGTGACTTTGTTCCAAAAATGCCGTCCCCGTAGGTAGACTCGGTAAACACGAGTATTGGGAGTGCACTCGGTGCCTTTGGGACTCTCTGCGTCGGACTGTTCAGTCAGTGCATCGGCGACCGCTTGAGCAATCTCGTCCTGGACAACGAAAAGGTCTCGCACGTCCCGATCGAACAAGCGAGCCCAGATATAGCTCCCGGTCGAGAGGTCGACGACTTTCGCGTGGATGCGTATCCTCGAGCCAAGCAGTTGAACGCTGCCCTCCACGATATGGTTCACGGCAAGCTCATGTCCGATCTTGACGAAGTCTTGACTGCTCGCTGCGAAACGGGAGGCCGAATAAGTTGAGATGACCTTCAAAGTTGGTGAGTTTGCCAGCCGCTCCTGAATACTCTCCGCGATGCCGCGGCAGAAATAGTCTTGGTCTGCATAGCCGGTGAGGTTCAGGAACGGTATTACGGCGATTGCTGGCCTGCGGTTCGTCCGC
This sequence comes from Bryobacteraceae bacterium, assembly GCA_045807965.1. Lineage (GTDB taxonomy): Bacteria > Acidobacteriota > Terriglobia > Bryobacterales > Bryobacteraceae > Bog-105. The sequence goes on from JBJMGJ010000153.1 coordinate 5,826, forward strand.
GGGACGACCTCGATCGCGTTACTACGCCTCTGTGCGGATGGTTCTTGCCGACCCTTCAAAACGGGGACGTAACTGCCGGCCGCAAAAGAGACCAGTATCGCGTCAGAAAGCCCCTCGCTGCGATAATACTCGGACAATTTACGCCGAAGCCGCTGAGCTTCGGTGCGGACGATTGAATCGATTCGGGGATCGAACTCCGCCCCACGGTCGAAGACTTCCTGTGCAATAGTGAATTGCTTTATTTTTTCCGCCTCGCCTTGCAGAACCTGGTCTACAGTCCAGCTCAAGAACCGTTGTAGACGCGCAGAATCTGCGAACAGCTTACTTTTGATGATGCGTTCAATCTGCGCGAAGATCTCGGAATCAGGTGGCCGACTCGGTTCCTGCTGATGAGATGATCCGTTGCCTATCAGACGACTCGTCACAACTCCGTTCATCGCTTGAGCTCGAAAACCGTCGTATAAAGCAAATCCGGAACATCGTGCGAATTGGGTCGAGGGCTCCGCGAGGCTTTATCCGTGCCCACCTCAGCGATCCCGTGGTTGTAAGAAGATCGACGTGAATATCTCGCCGCGGATGCAGAATATTTCTCCGTCATAGCGTTCGCGGGCAGGGAACCGAGCCGCTCCTGATTGTAGAGAATTCGGCCTTGCCTTTACGCGAAGGAGTGATCCTGGACGTCAGTACCCCGTTCGTCATCGACAATAAAAGCAACAGGGGCTTGGCTGTTGTCGCCACGACTGATACACGGGAGCAGTACCTCGAATATGGAGCCCGCCCCGGGTTTGCTTACGACCGTTATTGCACCTCTGTGTGCGCGAACGATTCCATGGGCGACCGCGAGTCCGAGCCCGCGGCCCGAGGATTTCGTAGTGAAGAACTGGTCGAAGATTCTGGCACGAATCTCACGACGTATGCCACAACCGGTATCGGACACGATCAGGCACACATATTCGCCAGCGGGAAGACTGGCCCCTGTCGGCACGGCGGTTCGCGAGCGGAGATGTGTCTTCTGAGTTGTTATGGTGATAGAACCCTGGTGATCGCCCAGAGCTTCAGCAGCATTCATCACGAGGTTAATAAGCACTTGGCGAAGCTGTGTTCTATTACCACTCACATGGGGTAAGCCTCTCCGCAAATTAGTGCGAACCTCAGCTCGCTTGGATATGGAAATCTTGACAAGTCGCAGAGTCTCTTCAGTAAGAGATGAAAAATCCAACGATTCCAGTGCGCTGGAGTCCGGGCCGGACGCAGCAGAGTCTCTCAGTAGTGAGACAATCTCTGATCCATACTCCGCCAGAGCTTCAATCCTTTGCATGTTGTCTCGGCCCGGCGAGTCCGGTTGCATTTCCGACAAAGCGAGGTCGGCTTCACCGAACATCGTGCCGAGCATGTTGCCGAAGTCGTGCGCGATACCGGCCGCCATAAGCTCAAGGCTCTCCAATTTCTGGGCCGCGAGCAATCTTTCGTGAGTCTGCTTGAGATCCGTGATATCGACGCAAGAGCCAATGTAGCCCGCGAAAGCGCCACCCGGCAGAAAGCGTGGAACTCCCTTATCCAACATCCACCGGTATTCCCCATCCGCCCGGCGCAGCCGGTACTCCATCTCAAAGCTCCTGCGGGCATCAAATGCGGAGCAGTATGTTCCATAGCAATTGTCCAGGTCCTCTGGATGTACGCCCGCCGCCCAGCCGTTTCCGAGTTCTTCACTCATATCGCGGCCCGTAAACTCTATCCATCCCTTGCTGAAGAAAGTACACAGCTTGTTAACATCGGCATCCCAGATCATTACGGGTGCGGCGTCGGCCATCATCCGGAAGCGCTCTTCACTTTCGCGCAGTTCAGCAGTCCGTTCGCATACCAGAGCCTCGAGGTGTGTGCGAAACCTGTGCAACTCCAGATGCGTGCGCACGCGCGCCAGGAGTTCCTCGCGCTGAAACGGTTTACTTACGTAGTCAACGGCGCCGAGCTGGAGCCCTTGCACCCTCTCTGAAACCTCGTTGCTCGCGCTCAGGAAGACAACGGGGATATCTCGCGTTTCAATGTTCTCCTTGATGCGCCGGCAGACTTCAAATCCATCCATACCAGGCATTCGAATGTCCAGGAGAATGAGGTCGGGCCGCTTGATACCTAGCGAGACCAGCGCGAGCGGTCCCCCGTCTGCCGCACGAACCTCATAACCTTCGCCCGTCAGCACTTTCTTAAGGAGAGTTCGACATTCCGGTTCGTCGTCCACAATGAGGATCTTCATAGCATTTTTCATGGCATCCTCCTTTAAGCCATGGCTTTCGAGCTTGCGAGGGCCTGCAATATAGGACTGTAGGCAGATATTCCGGCAAGATGCGCCAGCGCTCTTCCCGCCGAGGGATTTTGCTCAGAGACTCGACCGGCGAGCAGCACGATTAGCTCCCCATCCAGCGAGGTTACTGCATTTTCGAGTTCCTGTCGGAGCTCCCGTGGAAGTGCTGCCAAGTGTTCGGGAGTGAGACTTAGAGGGGCGTCTCTGTCGGACGTGGGCCGCGGCGTTTCATATATGTACCGGACACCCAAATGGCGTGCCATGCAATCGAAAATTTCCGCCACCAGATAGGGCTTCCTGACGAAATCGTCCAGGCCCGCCGCCAACAGGGCATTGCGCTCCATGAAGAACGTCGATGACGTGACGGCCACGATCTTCACTTTACTGTCGGCACCCTGCTTACGGATGCGGAGCGCGGATTCTATACCGCTGATCCCGGGCAATCGCAGATCCATCCA
>JBJMGJ010000154.1:0-3847 GCA_045807965.1 Bryobacteraceae bacterium
AGCTGAATGTATCGTCCCTCGGCCCTCTTTTTATAGACGGTAAAAACTCTCTGAGAACAAGAGCGGGATCCGGATCGGGGAGCCAATTTTCTCGATGGAACTTCGCTCTCCGATAAACGGTCATACGACATGCTGACCGAGAAACGAGCGGCTGCAGTTAAAAAACGGGGCCAATGAGGATGGAGCGACTTTAATGTTCCGTTCAGGAATTCTTCACGTTGGTATGGGACCCTGAATCGAGCAGTAATAAGAGACAGGCTCTAAGACATAGGAGAATAACTCAATGAAGACCATCGCAGCCGCCGCACTTGGCCTTTCCCTTCTCGCCGGTTCCACTGTTTTCGCGCAAGACACGGCCAGCACCCAGACGGAAGCGAAGACGAAGACCAAGCACAAGAAGAACAAGAAGGGCGAAAACAGCAGCACCACGACGACCACAAAGACGTCGGAAAAGTAAGCGCTTCGCCTCACGCAAGTTCGAGAGGGCCAGCCGAATAGGCTGGCCCTTTTCTTTTTGCAGTGTCGGAGCGAGAGTGACTCGCCCGAATTCGGCGCGCGGTCGGGCGGCGGCACGAACGGGCCGGGTGAAAATTTCGGCGCTCCCGCAAAGGTGCGGTAGAACCAGATGCCAACCTGCCGGGCAGTCTTGAGCGTGCTCAATGACCTTGCCGCTCAGAACATTTTAATGACAAGCGGAAGCGGTGAGTTACCCATCCCGCTAAACACTCTCCGATCTCCGCCGGATTTGCTGCGTCACGCAAGCCGGGCCCTAATGGCGCGAAGTTGACAACCAGGGTGCAGGTTCCTTGGCTTGGTACCACTTGAGGGCACTGCATGAACGCTGATACCTTAACGGAAGTTGCCAGAATCGCGATCAAGTCAGTCATGGGCGAAAACGTCTCGTGCGAAGCAGCGGGAGGGGCCGTGGATACCAGAGGACCAGTGGCTAGTTACGGTTCGACGAAACATCCGGCGGATAGGTCAAGAGCCCGTCCTCGTGGTGGCCGTCCAGGCTGTCCCAGTCAACTGTTTCCGTCTTGCCGAATTCGAGCGACTCGGATCCGGCGAAACTCGAGACCACTATTGTTTATCTGCTCAATAACAGCGACAATCCGAAATGACGAAGGGAGATATTGGGTCGGGTTTGTAGCGGCGATTCTAACCGTATCCGCTCCGCATACCGAAGCGTTGTACCAGCCCCGTCCATGATCATGTGCGAGCGAGATTCTGCGTCCGTTCACGGAATCGTGGATCCGAGTTCAAGATGACTGTGGCAAAGAATACGAGTATCAGAGAGAAGTACCTCATTCAGCTTCGTGTCGAAGCTTTGAACTGTTCAATGACCCGATCTTTGCAGCCGATCCGGTGATCGATCCGACGAACGCGAATTGTGGGCGCTTTGCTGCGAAAGAATGGGCATCGAAGAACCCGAGACAACTAGCAAAGCGGTGTGCGCCTAAGCTTCTGAATCGAGAGAACAAACTACAATGAATCGTAGGCAATTTGTCATCCTCCCCGGCGCAGCCGTTGCCGGTTCGATGTTTGCGAAGGCCGCACCGGCCGGCAGTAATCAGCCTCCGTGGCATCAGCGAATTCGACGCATGGGACAGGTCAACATGACTGAACATGATCCCGTGTCCATGAATGTTGAGGAATGGGCGGATTACTGGGCCAGCTTGAAGGTGGATGCCGTGCAGGTCAGCGTTACCGGAATCCTGGCTTTTTATCCGTCGAAGGTCCCGTATCACAAGCACGGGAAATTCCTGGGTGATCGCGACTTCTTCGGGGAGTGCTGCAACGCTGCCAAAAAACGCGGAATACGGGTGTTGGCCCGTATGAGTCCCGATCTTGAATGGGAAGACGCGCTGAAGCCGCATCCAGAGTGGTTCGAGAAGAATGAGCAGGGCGAATTTGTTCGTCACACCGAAGATTCGCGGCTCTACCGAACGTGCATGTTCAGCACCTACTTCACAGAACACATTCCGGCTATTATGCGCGAAGTGAATTCGCGCTACGACGTGGACGGAATCTATACGAATGGGTGGCCGCCACTCGGACGTTTGCCGGAGTGCCGTTGCGACAACTGTAACAAGCTCGGTCCGGCTGGCTCGATTGATTATTGGGATCAGTTCAACGCGCGAGTCATGGAGCTTTGGACCCTGTACGACGGCATTGCGAAGGAAAAGAAACCCGAAAATCTGTATTTCGGCAATCTAGGCGGCTCTATCCGTTGCACAGCGAATCTCAAGATTCTTGGCGATAAAACGTACTGGTTCAACTGTGACAACCAAGGTCGCGGCGGCGATGACACTCCCATCTGGGGTTGTTCGCTCCAGGGCCGTGTCTGCAGTTCGGTGATGAAGGGAAAAACGAGCACCAACGTTACAGGCGCCTGGTCAACTGGCACTCCGCGCTGGCGCAATGCTTCGAAGAGCCCGCAAGAAGCTCAGATGTGGATGAACGAAACCGTAGCAAGCGGCATGGTGCCCTGGTATCACTTCATCGGAGGTGAGACCGGACTAGGCGAAGACCGGCGCTGGCACGAACCTGGGCGCGAATATTTCAATTGGCTCGCCAAACACGAGAAGCATTTCTTCAATAAGCGGCCGATTGCCAACCTCGGCGTCGTAATGGGCCAGCGGACTCAGTTGTTTTATAAGACGCCGTATAAGGGCAGCGCTCAGCAATACACCGACGGAATCTACTATGCCCTGCTTGAGGGGCGGTTCCTGTTTGACTTCGTCCATGAGGACGACCTTGGCCCGGAGAACGTCCAAAAATATAAGGCCTTGATTTTGCCGAACACGGCGCTTCTTAGCGACAAGCACTGCGCTCAGTTAAAAGCTTACGTGAATGCGGGTGGCTCGTTGCTGGCAACGTTCGAAACCAGCATGTATAACGAGCGCAATGAGCGACGCAACGACTTCGGTCTGGCGGATGTTCTTGGTATCACAAAAAGCGGTGACATCATCGGAACGGTCGGAAATGGTTACTACGCACGTATTGAGCAGCAGCATCCCATTTTGAACGGATTCACCAATACGAACTGGATTCCTGGAGCCGAATACCGCCTACCGGTGAGAACGTCATCGGGTCAGGTTCTGACGGTAGTACCCGGGTATCCGGCGTATCCGCCGGAACTGTCTTACCCACCGCAATCGCACACAACCGAGCCCGCCGTTGTCATTCGTGAGAGTGGCAAAAGCCGGACAATTTACTTTCCTGGTGACGTGGAACGCACCATGTGGCGGTCGGGACACACCGACCTAGCAAATCTGCTGCAGAACTCCATACGCTGGCTTCTCGATGGAGACGCGCCCGTCACCGTTGAAGGTCAGGGCGTCATCGAGTCGTTCGCGTGGGAAACGGAGGCAGGTTTGGCTGTGCACATTTTGAACTATACGAACCCAGCGATGCACAGGGGATGGATCCGTGAATTCTTTCCGATTGGAGAACAGAAGGTGCGCTTGCGGCTTCCGAACGGCTCGAAACCCAACCGGGTGGAGCTATTGCGAGCCGAATCCGATACTCACTTCCGCGTAAGCGATGGATACATCGAGTTCACGATTCCAAAAGTAGTCGATTACGAAATTGCAGCAATTCACGTGGCTTGAAACGTGAATATGTTGACACGACGTACTCTTTGTTCTCTGGCCGGTGCTGTCCCCGTATGGTAAAAGGGATGTGTTGCGAACCCCGTTTGAGGGTCTGATACGCTGCGGCGGATGCGACGGAACCGGCCGGCACTGTTCAAAGGGAGACATTTCGAACCGGAAATGATCATCCTGTGGGTTCGTCGTTATCTGCGATTCTGCCTCAGCTACCGAGACGTCGAGGAACTTATGGC
>JBJMGJ010000155.1:0-4383 GCA_045807965.1 Bryobacteraceae bacterium
AAGGCAGATTGTCCACGTGTTACGCACCCGTTCGCCACTAGAACTTCCACTGTATTGCTACAGCGAAAGTTCCCGTTCGACTTGCATGTCTTATCCACGCCGCCAGCGTTCGTTCTGAGCCAGAATCAAACTCTCCGTTAAAAACGTGAGCCGCTTCAGTTGTAGCCGGGGTCGATGACCCCGGTTTCCTTCTTCAGCAGCAAAGTTTGATAAGTGGCCAGGCTCGCTATAAGCCTGACCGATCTGACTTTCTTACCCACCACTCGAATACATATCTCTATATATAGAGCAGCGGGGTTTGTCCGATCTTGTTTAAGCTTTCTGCCCACCTGGCCGAAGCCCGGTGGACGAAACTTTTGATCAAAGAAACCAACACTCAAGCCGCTAAGCCTGAGCTGGTAACGCACAATTCAATTTTCGCTGACTTATCTTCCACTCTTTGAGTCGCTTGGATTGGATATCCGTCGTGATTGCGACCTCAAAGCTAAACTGTCAAAGATCCATCGTCCTTTTCGGGTACAAGAAAAAGCCCAGCTACGAGTATCCAATAACGGACAACCAATAACTGAGCTCGCCTCGAGCTCTTAAGAACTCCCAGCTAAACTCGCTGGGCCCCGCCTCGCGGGACTGACAACATATAGCAGTCGCTAAAGCTGTCAAACAACATTCAGTGTTTTTTGCGAGTTTTGCTGATCACAGTCTCGCCTGTTCGCTGTGCCAGTTTGGTTTCAGGCAAACCACAAGGGAATCGAACACCTCCTGCTTATCCCACGCCAGAACGCCCGGGCGCAGCCGGTATTATGACCGATGGGCAATGCGCTCCGGCGGCCGTCGATCTCCGATGCAGACTTTAACGACGACGAGGCGACGAGGGTGTGGCGCCGGGCTTCGGTGGGGCTGGACGGTTAGGCTTTGTGTACGTGATTGGCACGACTAAAGACCCCGCCTTGCCAGCGACAGCATGCCAGCTTTTCAGAGCGGCAATCGTATTTTCATCGAGTATTTTGCTGCCCGTCGACTGAACGATTTCGACAGCTGTCGCGCTACCTCGATCGTCAAACTGAATATTGAACCGACCTGAACCAGTTTCGCCGCGGTGTTCTGCTTCTGGCGGGTATGCCGGCCTTGAACCCTGCAATATTTGCACCCGATCCGTCGTGGCGGCAGTAGGATTGTTGCTTTTGTTAGTGCCTTTTCGGCGTAGGACAACATCTTCTTTTATTTCTGAGATTTTTGGAGTGCCTGTTGCGGCCGTCACTCGCAGGTGGACGGTAAATTGCCCGCGGGTCCATTCCCCTCCGGTATCCCCTGCATAGAAATTCAGTTTGAAGCCAACGTTGTAATCTTCTGGATCTTCCTCCTGAACTTGGATGTCGCCTTCGATGACGTCCTGACGCACCGGCCAACGCTCGATGTACTTCCTCACATCTTCTCTCACGTAGGTTCGATTTCTGCGTTCCCCAAAATACTCGACCACATCCGAATAGCACGAGGTGATCGCGTCTACGTCTTTCGATTGATTAACCGTGATAAAATGTCTGACGAAATCCTCGATATTAGAGCGCGAGGCAGCGGTCTCCATCTCTTCGTTCGGCGGGTCAATGTTCGCTGCGCCGGCCTGTTTTGCCGCCATTAGACTTTCGAGGTTTGATTGAGGGTCTTTGAACCCAGGATCGAGTTTGATAGAGGTGCGAAATTCAGCCTCCGCCAGCGTGAGGTGTTGCTCTTCACGCAGTATTTGACCGCGCAGATTGTAAATACAGGCTTCTGTGGGGTTCATCGAAGCTGCCTCTGCCAGAATTGCTTTGGCGGCCAGAACAGCATGCCGTTGAAAAGCCTCCCGTGCCTGTTCGCATTTTACACGCGCTGCCATCCGGTCAATCGAGTTCGCGGATTGTGGAACGTGTGACAGGGCGACTTTTGGCGTAGAAGCAGCGCGTTTAACAGCTAGTATGTCCTTGAGGTTATTTTCCGCTTCCTCGAAATGTGGATCTGCTGCGATGGCTTTGCGGAACGCTGCTTCGGCATTATCTGACCGACCCATCCTATCCAGTATTTGGCCGAGGAGATTTAGGGTATAGGCTTGGTTAGGCAGTATCATATCAGCTTGCTCAGCGAGAATCTTGGCTGCCGCGAAATCTTTTTGTTCATAAGCTGCGCGGGCCTCTTCGAACTTCGATGGACCTAGCTTTGATTCTTCCGGTCCCGCAAATTCTGGCAAGGGCCCCGATACCGGCGAGCTAACGGGGGGCTCGGTCGCTGAGGGTTTCGAAGGAGCTTGCTGATTGGCATTGGCGTTTGTTTTGGCAGTTGCTGGTGCTCCGTGTCGTCGCGTTGACATCCAGACGGCGCAAACAACAACGATCAGGAGCGCCAAACCGAAGACTACGAAGCGATATGGCGCTCCGCGTCTCGGGCTTCGTTCGCGATTTTTCGTAGCCGATATTTTGCGCGCCGTCGAGTCGGTTAGCGTTGTAAGATCCGGTGTTGGCGGTGTTGCTTTAGTAACGTTCTGAGGAGCCTTTTTCGGATGAATTTCGAGAAGCTCCGATTCTCGGAATAAAACGGTATCTTCTAATGGCTTCGAGAGCATCGGCAGTATCGGATCTCGTGTCGGTTGTGCGGAATCTTTCGGTGCCGCTGGCTTTGGGATCATAACTGGCTTACTCGACACGCTGCCTTGTCTTGGAGCTGAACGCGCGGATTCGATTATCAATCGATTGATACCTCCAACCAATCGATCGGCGTGGTGGTGAAAATCCAAACCTACGTCCAAAGTGATGCCGTTCCGGAACGCCAGATCGGCGATGTCGGAGGGCAAATTTTCCGGTTTCGGCATCGTCGTCTTGCCGATCAGGATTGGTATAACCGGAATCTTGCGCTCAAACGCGTAGGCAATCTCGAGGCGAACGAAATCAGCTGGATCGTCGATGCGGCGCTTTTTTTGTCTTCCGACGCGGCCTAACCAATCCGGCCCAATCAGCGCTAGCAGTACTTGCGACCGGTCCAGCATATCTTTGATGTGTTGCCGGAAATCGACCCCATATGGGATCGAATCGAAATCCATGAAGACTTTACCCTTCCCAAATTCCCCCTGAAGCCGGTCGTAAAGCCGTCCAGCTATGGGTAAGGAATCTTGGCGTCTATACGAAATGGCGATCACTACACGTAATTGTCCTCGGCAAACAGCATACGATAGTGCCTAACCAAGAGGGAAGGGCGTAATTCGTTCGAGCCTCGTCCGCGCATTTCTATCACGGTCAATGATCTGTATTCGCGCGAGACGAAATGGGTTGCCTTTGACGGTTAGGCCTTGGTAAGCAGGGGCATGCGTAACGTCCTTTTGTTGGCGATCGGGTTGTTGGTGAGCGGATGTGCAAATACCGAGTTCCTCCCATACTCTGGAGCGCAACAAAGGTGGCCCACCGCGCCGGGGAGCTTTGTGAACACAAGTTTGCGGTGCCTGTGTATCATGGCTTGCCGCCGCGTCCTTACAGGGTAATCGGCGAGGTGAAAGCTGAACAGGGACAGACGTGGCTCTGGACTAACGTTGAATCGGAAGCGATGGAAGAAGCCGCGAACGAGGCGAAGAAACACGGCGCGGATGCTATTATTGTCATGAGGAGTGACTCGTCGGTAACGGGATATGCGAGTACCACCACCGGGTCCGTCGTTGGCAATACTGTGATTGCGACAGGCGTGGCGATGCCCGTGCAAACCGGACACGTCACAGTTACGGCAATCAAATTTCTGTGAAAGGTTAGGCGACTTTATGCGGACCTACGTGGTCACCTCGGCACCCCTGCGCGGGAGAGTGGGAAGTAAACCCGTGCAACACGGCCAATAATATTGTTCGCCGGAACGCAGCCCCAGTATCGGCTGTCGTAACTGTTGTAGGAATTGTCGCCAAGGACGAAGTAGCTGTTCTCTGGCACTCGATATTCTTGACCCGGGCTCCCGAGATAGTCGCGACCACGCGCATATCCGCGATAGCCGTCCTTGGCGCTCATCACCCTCCGAAATCCTTCCCCTTCGGCGACCTGCCCATTTATATAGAGTAATGGCGGATCGATCCGGAGAGTGTCGCCCGGGATCCCGGCGATCCTCTTTACATAGATGGGCGCGCCGTTCAACGGGTCCTCGCGGATTCCTGCAATCCCGGCAGTGCTGAACACGACGAGGTCGCCCTGGCGCGGCGGACGGAACTTGTAGATCAGTTTATCGACGAAAATGTGATCGCCGGTATCGATAGCGCCCCGAACAATGACTTCGCCGGCGTGATAAGATCTCCCTGGGTATACCTCAAAGGAAGATCTAAGGACATCTGGACCTGTCGCCACTGAAAAAGTCTGTGGATTGCCGATAATCTGTGAATGTCCCGGT
>JBJMGJ010000156.1:0-8702 GCA_045807965.1 Bryobacteraceae bacterium
ACGTAGGGAATAAGCTGGTCAGCGAGTTCGCGATACGACAGAAACCGGTTGTTCGGGCCCCGGCGCCACGAGCCCAGATGGACTTCGTAGATGGAGATCGGGGCATCAAGGCTATTCACCGCACGTCGGCTTGCCATCCAGGCATCGTCGCCCCACTGATAATCGAGATCCCAAACGACCGATGCATTTTGCGGAGGCGTTTCATTGAGGAACGCCATTGGATCGGCTTTATCCGCAACGTAATCGCTGGTTGCTGACTCGATGTGGTACTTGTAGCGGCTGCCGGGATAAAGATTGCTGATAAACCCTTGCCACAGACCTCCTCCAGCCGGTTCCAGGTAGTGCTGTTTGGCTTGCCAGTTATTGAAGTCACCGATGACCGAAACGGTTTTCGCGTTCGGTGCCCACACGCCTAACTGTGTGCCGCCGCGATCAGCGAAATGATGCGCGCCCAGAACATCCGCGAGCTTGGAATGTGTGCCTTCCCCAAAAAAATGGAGATCTGATTCGGTAATAGAGCGGCCTGTTTGTGCCATGTAATCGCTATTGGACAATGCTGAGGATTCCCCGCAAGGGAATCTGAACCCAATCTGGTCGGTTATTCAATTCGTATGCCACTTCGTAAAGAGCTTTGTGCAACAGAAAGGCGTTGAGCACGCGTTTCTGCTCTGCTTGATCGCGCGGGACGAATGTTCCGCTCCCGGCTGTGTCGAAGTAACTGTTGAGATACTCGGCGCTGACACTATCGTTCCAAAGCGCAGCCCATTGCTTAATCTTCTCTTCGTTGCCGGGCTTGATTGGCACGCCCGGAACTTGGCCGAAGAGCGCGGCGTAAGCGGCGTACTGAAACGAGCGGACCATCCCAGCCACGTCTCGCAATGCCAGCGTCTTCTCGCGGCGTTCATGCAAGGGCCGAGCCGGTTCGCCTTCGAAATCTATGATCATGAAGTCTTCGCCGGTGAAGAGAACCTGCCCTAAGTGGTAATCTCCATGGAAACGAATTCGATGGGCACCCACTCTTGCGTCTGCGAGCGGAGAAAATCGCTGGCGTACCTGGTCCTCTAAGGCAATCGCCCGGTGAGCATCCTCGCGAGCCTCAGAGTGCAACGATGACTCTTTCTGACGCAGCAGGTTGAAGGTAATGTCCGCCTGCTTGAGCATCTCCGCTTGTAGCTTCCTACCGTCCGCTGCTGAATAAGGCTCGGGAACAAAATCAGAGCTGTCCTGGTAACTGGAAAGCACTCGGTGCATCTCCGCCGTACGTTGACCTAATAGCCGGGCAGACTCGCGGTAATCTCCGATGAGTGTCGGAACCGATTGATCGGCGACTTGGTCTTCGAGTAGCGCGCGGGAGAAGAATCCGCCCAACTGTTCCAGCGTGTACCCCCAAGCGTCGCCTTTGTTGGGGACAAACGTTTGCAGAATACCGGCTGCATAAACATCATCGCCACTGCGATACTCGAGCGTCGCTAAGACCGCCGGTGTGTTCCGGAAACCGTGCTCGGTGAGGAAAGCTCCGATTTCGATGTCAGGATTGATACCTGGTTCTACCTTGCGGAAGAGCTTCAAAATGAATTGCTGCCCATAAATAACAGACGTGTTGCTCTGTTCCGCACGAGATACGAAACTCTCCAGATTCGGGTCGAGAGCCGGTTCGGGTTCGGAAGGAGAATAAATCCGTTTTGCGACGAGCTCTCCCTTGTCGCCCTGGAATGTTGCCTCTTCGGCGATTGCGCCGAGAAGGGCACTCCGAAACTTCGGATTGGCAAGCGCACCATAAAGAACGCGCCGCTGTCCCGACGACTCAAGAACAGCTAAAACTTCGAAGTTCGGAGTGGCAGCAAGTAGATCATATTCCGACACTGGCGCGAGAGACAGCGGCACGAGGTAATGTTCTTGGTCCCCATCCTGGTAAGCGAGACGAACAACCAGTAGCCATGCATCGACCTTGGGGAACGCGACGACGTCTTCGATCTCAATCTCAGAAATACTGCGCGCCTTGGCGCGGAACCACCGCCTTGTGCGAACGAATACGGCCAGCAGATCCGCTACGCGCTTAAGCAGTTCACCCGAAAGAGGTGACTCCCACGAAGAAGGATAAAGGGTCGGAAGTGAAGAGATCGCAGGTTGCAGAGAGGTTCCCGAATGCGCCATATCGTGTGGTTTTCAACAATGATACGAGTTTTCAAAGAAAGTATTCGAAATCGCTTTCTACGCGTGTCCGGTGCTTGATTCGCAAGATATGTGCTGGAACGCTTACCGGATCGAGCTCAATGTAGTTCCTGCTTCCTGTCCATAGGTAGCGAGCGCCGGTTAGCAGATCGTTAGCCTGGTACGCTCTCTTCGAATCGATCTTGAATTCATCCAAAGGAAGGTCGATGAATCCGGACTGCTTGTGATGCGGATCAAGATTGATCACGACGACGATGAGGTTCTTCTCATCTGGCGATCGTTTGCTGAAGCAGAGAAGCATGTCGTTATCGACGGGATGGAACTGTATGTAACGATCGTATTGAAGCGCGTCATTCTCTTTGCGAATGCGATTGATCAGAACGATCATCTCACGCAAACTATCTGGACGATCCAGATTCCATTCGCGAATCTGGTACTTCTCCGAATCCAGATACTCCTCACTGCCGGGTCTGAGCGGGCGCGATTCCAGCAATTCAAACGCAGGGCCATAGATGCCGTAGTTCGCGCCCAGCGTTGCGGCGAGTAACAAGCGGAGAGCGAAAGCAGACCGTGTGCCTAGCTGAAGAAATTCGGTCAGAATATCCGGAGTATTGGGCCACTGATTCGCCCGGAAGAAGTCCACCACAGGTGGTTTGTTCAGTTCAGTGAGGTATTCCGTTATCTCACGCTTGCCGTTCCTCCACGGAAAATACGTATAAGACTGGCTGAACCCGACCTTGGCGAGCCGATACATCACCTTTGGACGTGTAAATGCCTCTGATAGAAAAAGCGCGTCCGGGTATTCGCGTTTGATTTCGGTGATTGCCCACTCCCAGAACGGAAACGCTTTCGTGTGTGGGTTATCTACTCGGAAGATCCGGATTCCCTGTTCTGCCCAGTAAGTGAAAACGCTCTTAAGCTCCTTCCACATCCCGAACCAGTCGGAAGATTCGAAATCAAAGGGATAGATGTCCTGGTATTTCTTTGGCGGGTTTTCTGCGTATTGAATAGTTCCGTCGGGACGTTTCTTGAACCAGGCCTCGTGTTCTTTTGCGTAAGGATGGTCGGGCGCGGCTTGGAATGCAATGTCGAGCGCGATCTGAATCCCATATTCGCCTGCTTTCTTCACTAGACGTCGAAAGTCTTCGAGGGTGCCGAGCTCTGAATGAATTGCTTTATGTCCGCCTTCAGCGGACCCGATAGCCCAGGGGCTGCCCACGTCACCCTCGGCCGCTGTAACCGAATTATTTTTGCCCTTGCGGAAATTCGTCCCAATCGGGTGAATGGGAGGAAGATAGAGCACGTCGAAGCCGAGTTCCGCGACATAAGGTAAACGGGCCTCGCAATCGGCGAATGTGCCGTGCTTACCGGGCTCGGCCGATGTTGAACGCGGAAAGAATTCGTACCAGGAGCTGAACCGGGCCCGCACCGGATCCACGACCAGGTTGAGTTCATGTCCCAACTCCGTCGCAAATTGGCGATCGGGATTGCGGAGCATTGTTTCATGCAATACCGGGCTCACCGCAATCGAACGGTTCGCGTCCTTGTCGTCCCCTCCATTTTTCGAAAGAAGATCCGCCTGCTCTCGAAGCCAACTACTGTCCTCAGATTTGCGATGAGTAGCTCGACTCGCGGCCGATCTGATCAGTTCGGCACCGATCAGGTAATCGAGCGCTGTATCGGAATCGGCCGCAATGCGCTTGGACAAATCACGTCGCCACGTCTCCCAATGATCCACCCAGGCATGCACCGTGTAATGGTAGCGGCCAAGCTCGTTGACGGGGAATTCGGCGAACCACCGGTCGTTTACGATCGCTTGCATGGGCGTTTCGTCCCAACTGGCTGAAGTTTCGTGCCGGAACAGCACAACGGCAGCCACGGAATCGTGGCCGTCGGTGAAAACATCGGCTTCCACTCGGACCAGGTCACCGACCGTGCGCTTGGCGGCAAAGCGTCCTCCGTCCACTTCCGGGGAGAGTCCCTCAATGATGACGCGGCGCCGGCCCTCTCCCTGTGGCTTGGAACGTCCTTCCGGTGCTTCTCCACCGGTGGCAATTGTTGGAACTTCGGGTTCTACCACAGATCGACTTTTTGTCATCGCTCATGGACCAATAGAAGCCCTGTGTTGTTACGCGCGAGCTTTCAGCGATTTATTTGTTTCGATTAAGTGGCGATACAGTTCAATCGTCTGATCAGCGATCGCTGTCCAGCTGAAGATCTGTTCGACGCGTCTCCGTCCAGCTTCGCCAAATGTTCGGCATCGATCTGCGTCATTGAGCAAAAGTTCCAGTTTGGCTGCCAAATCGCGTGCAAACTGCGCCGGATTCGTGGGAAAGCTGGTGACTGGATCCTGCTCAAAGGGGACTAAGTAGCCCGTTTCACTGTCAACTACAACTTCTTTGATACCGCCGGTGGCAGTGGCAACGACGGGCGCTCCGCACGCCATGGCCTCGAGATTGATTATGCCGAAGGGTTCATAAACGGAGGGGCAACAGAAAATGCGTGCGTTGCTGTAGAGCTGGACCGCCTCGCGCTTGGTCACCATTTTTTCGATCCAGATCACACGAGGATGACTAACGCGTACTTCTTCCACCTTGGCCCGCATTTCGGCCGCAATTTCCGGTGTGTCCGGAGCGCCGGCGCAGAGAACCACTTGAGTATCGGACGGTAAATGGCGAATAGCATCGACCAGATGGGTGACACCTTTCTGGCGAGTGATGCGGCCTACGAAGAGGATGTATGGTTTTGTCGGATCAACTCCGTACTCAACCAGGGCGGACGTTTCGCTTGTTTTCTGGTATTCCTCCAGATCGATTCCATTGTAAATAACGTGGATGCGTTCCGGCGTGATGGTTGGATAAGCCCGGAGAATGTCTTCCTTTGTCCCATTGGAGACGGCAATAACCGCATCGGCATCGAGAATCGCCGTCTTTTCCATCCAGGAGCTCATGGCGTAACCGCTTCCAAGCTGTTCTGCTTTCCAAGCGCGCAACGGCTCTAGACTGTGGGTAGTCAGCACGAACGGAACGCCATATAGTTTTTTCGCAAGGAATCCGGCCATGGAGACATACCAGGTATGGGTATGGACGATATCAATGTTGGTAAGAGCCTTGATCTGTGTCAGGTTCAGGCTGAAGGTCTCGAGCGCGGTTTTAAACTTTCCGGTTGTGCCGTCCGTAAGTTCAGACCACGGGTGAGCGCCGCGTACGTGAAGGTTGCCTTCGTCGACGTGCTGTGGGCCCCAGCAGTGGACTTCGACCTCGACTTTCTTGGCAAGTTCGCGGCTGAGATATTCAACGTGAACGCCCGCGCCGCCATAGACCTGAGGCGGATACTCGCGAGTGAAGAGCCCTACACGCATTGGTTTTCCTCCCAACTCACCGAAACTAACACGAAGAAGAATCGGGCTATATATTCCCCTTTTATTCACCTATGATGGAGGAGTGGCGAACGCAGAAAAGGCATACGTAGAACTACATGCCCGTTCGGCGTTTTCGTTCTTGGAAGGCGCCTCTCTTCCCGAAGAATTAGCTTCCCGTTGTGCGGAGTTGGGCCGGCCTGCTATGGCCATTACGGATGCGCACGGTGTCTATGGCGCACCTCAATTTCATTTGGCGGCAAAAAAGCTGGGTTTGCGCGCGTTGATTGGAGCTGAAGTGAACGGGAAAGAAAACAGCCGTTACACTCTGCTGGCGGAAAACAGAGGCGGGTACCGGAATCTTTGCCGCTTAATCACAAAAACCAAGCTGCGCGAAATCGGCAAAGGCAAAGGGGAAAAACATTTTGCGACGGAAGATGATCTCGCTCAACATGCAGCGGGACTTGTCTGCCTGACTGGAGGCGCAGAGGGCGCGCTGGCCCGCATCTACCGTGACCATACAGGCCCCGATGCGGAGGAACGAGCATCGGCTTTCATTCGTTTGCTCTTGCAGCTATTTGGCCGCCCGAACGTGTTCATTGAATTGCAGCGACATTTTTGCCGCAAGCAAGAAGCTCGTAACCAGGCGCTTGTTCAACTGGCACGGAAGATGCAGGTGCCGCTTCTTGCAACGAATGGAGTCGCTTACGCAACGGCGGAAAAACGAGATTTGCAGGATTTGTTGACCTGCGTAAAAGAAAAACTGCCGATTTCCGAAGCGGGCGTTTTGCTGAACAGCAATGGGGAACGCCACATGAAGACGTCGGAGCAGATGGCCCGTTTGTTTGCCGATCTGCCGGAGGCAATCGGGAATACATACGTGCTTGCGCAGCGGCTGCAGTTTACGTTGCAAGATCTTGGCTATCAGTTCCCACGCTATCCGGTGCCTCCGGGTGAATCGGAAATGTCGTATCTGCGTCAGCTGACAGAAATAGGAGCGAAAGATCGCTTCAAAGAATACACCGATTTCGATTTCAGAAACAAAGTTAAACCGCAGCTTGAAAAGGAACTGGCTTTAATCGAGCGACGGCGGCTTGCTGGTTATTTCCTCATCGTCTGGGATCTGGTTGATTTCTGCCGCCGACAAAGAATTCTGGTGCAAGGCCGTGGCTCCGCCGCGAACAGCGCTGTTTGTTATGCCCTAGGCATTACAGCGGTTGATCCAGTGCGTATGGAGTTGCTGTTTGAGCGGTTTCTTTCGGACGAGCGCGACGAGATGCCCGATATCGATTTGGATCTTCCGAGCGGTGATCAGCGGGAGCGCGTCATTCAGTTCGTGTACGAACGTTATGGTCGATTGGGGGCGGCTATGACTGCCAACGTGATTACCTATCGGGGGCGTTCGGCTGTTCGGGACGTAGGTAAAGCGCTCGGCTTTGACGAAGCACATACGGCAAAGTTAGCCAGTCAGCTCAATGCGTTCGAGTGGAAAGACAGCAAAGATCAACTCGAGCACCGCTTCCGTGAAGGCGGTTTTGACCTGCAGGATCCGCGCATAGCGAAATTCTTTTCTCTCACGAACGAAATTATGGGCTTGCCGCGTCACTTGGGACAGCACTCGGGCGGCATGGTGGTCTGTCAGGGCGAACTCGATTCTGTTGTTCCACTCGAGCCGGCTTCTATGCCGGGCCGTGTCGTCGTTCAGTGGGATAAAGACGATTGCGCTGATTTGGGAATCATCAAGATCGACTTGTTGGGTTTAGGCATGATGGCCGTGCTCGAAGATTCCATCCAAATCATCAATGATTCTTACGGTGAAAAGGTGAATCTGGCCAATCTGCCGCAGGATGACGTAAAAGTTTACGACTGCTTGCAGAAGGCGGACACCATAGGCCTGTTTCAGGTGGAGAGCCGGGCGCAGATGTCGTGTCTGCCGCGAATGAAGCCTGTAAAATTTTATGACATTGTCGTGCAAGTTGCAATCATTCGCCCGGGCCCCATCGTGGGGCAGATGCTTCACCCTTACCTGAAACGCAGGCAGGGTTTGGAAGAACCTGTTTGCCTCCACCCTGATTTGGAAGAAGTGCTGAAACGAACTTTGGGCGTTCCTTTGTTTCAGGAACAACTCATTCGCATTGCCATGATTTCGGCGGGATTTACGGGCGGCCAGGCGGAAGAGCTACGGCGGGCGTTTGGTTTTAAGCGATCAGAGAAACGCATGCGTGAGGTGGAAAGACAGCTCCGGCAAGGCATGGAGAGGCGGGGCATTAGCGGAGAAACGCAAGAACGAATTGTGCAGGCCATCACATCCTTTGCGTTGTACGGCTTTCCGGAATCACATGCCGCCAGCTTTGCCCTGCTTGCTTATGCCAGTGCCTATCTCAAGTGTCATTACCTTCCGGCCTTTACTGCGGCGATGCTGAACAATCAACCGATGGGATTTTATTCGCCAGCCACACTGGTGAAAGATGCTCAGCGGCACGGGCAACGCTTTCGTCCGGTGGATGTTCTGCAATCCGACTACATCTGTACTGTCGAAATAGAAGGAGAAGAAAAGCTACTCCGGCTCGGCTTAAATTACGTTCGCGGATTACGGGCCGGAACAGCCCGCGAAATAGAGAGGCAACGTAAGCTTCAGCCGTTTCGATCTTTGCGTGATCTGGTGACGCGTGTGCCTGAACTACAGAAGGATGAAATCAGCAAGCTGGCGGAACTTGGAGCCTTAAATGCTCTCCCCCGGTTCAAAGCGGATCGTCATCGACGCGGTGCTTTATGGCAGGCAGGGCTTGCTGTGAGACCTATTGGTGAGTTGCTCGAAAGTGCTGCTGTAGATACCTCGCGTTCACCACTCGTCCCTATGACTCCAGGCCAGAGGACATGTGCGGACTTTAGTAACAGTGGATTGACCATCGGCCGGCATCCAATGTCATTTCATCGGACTCGTATGCGCCAAATGGGAGTGCTTGATTCGACCACGGCCAAATTGCAAAAAGACGGAACGGTGATGAAAGTGGCGGGATGTGTGATTACCCGGCAACGACCAGGCACAGCAAAGGGATTCGTATTTCTGAGCCTTGAGGACGAAGCGGGCATCATTAACATCATTGTCAGACCGGATCTGTTCGACCGGAGGCGCGTGATCTGTACAACAGCGCCATACGTGCTGATCAAA
>JBJMGJ010000157.1:0-6027 GCA_045807965.1 Bryobacteraceae bacterium
CGATCCGTCTAAAGACATTCGTTGGGGTGCCGCAAGCGAAGTAGAGATGATGGATGGCTGGGTGGAGTATGTGGATGCGCTCCCGAACGCGCCTACACAAGTGACTCAAGCCGCACGCTGAGGCAATTACATTTCCGCTCTCTTGCATGGCGAGGCGCTCTACTTACAACGGCACGCATTTCCGCCGTATCGAGGTATTTGTCCCTCGTCTTTGAGGACGCTACTTGGCCGCGTGCGAATTGTAATTCCCGCCGCTTCCTATGAAGTGGAATCCGTTCTGTGCTCCCAGAACTTCTTCAGTTGGGTCTCGATGTGTTCCTGCTTCAGTCGATGTCTGTGATTCCGGGAAATCGCTCCTTTTCTATGTCGCGGCCCTCCGTGTCGCGGTAGCTGATCTCGAGACCGTCTTCTGCCTGGCTCGCAAATGCGCTAACAGCGCGCTGGCTTATCGGACGCCAAATGAATTCGCTGCGCTCCTCGCGCAGCGACAACCGCAACCAACTATGATGGGAAAACTCTCATAACGAACGGATCCGCTAACGGGGGCACCTCACCATGCCCACCTGGGGACCGATCTTCCAGCGCCTCGACGAAAACAGTCGCTCTCTGCGGCTAGAAGGTGAAACTGCCGTTCGAGGCCGCATCCAGAACCTGTCCGACTATCTTGCGTCTCTGCAGAAGAAATGAGCATTCGGTGTGGGACTGTATCAGGTCCCGTCTGCCGAACGCTACTTGGCCAGTCTGCCGTGCTCCAGGCACAGGGCGACCAGATCCGAGACATTTGCTTCACCCACGCACATGACCGTATCTGCGGCGCCCCAATAGATCTTCACGGTGCCATCAGGCTCCGGAACGGCTCCACAGGTGAATACCACGTTGTGGACATATCCAGTGATTTCCCACGGGTCCTCAGGTTGCAAGATCCACGAGTCGCCTACACCGATCACCTGCCCCGGGTTCTGCAGGTCATGAAGAGCAACCCCCAAACGATAGACCGATCCATCCATCGTTCGGAAAACTCCGTGATAGATGGAAAGCCATCCCTGATCGGTTTTGATCGGCGGCGCGCCGGGACCGATCTTCATTTCATCCCAGTGGTATGGTTCCGGCCTCATGATGAGCCGTGATTCACCCCAAAAACGTAGATCTGGAGAATAGGAGATCCAGATGGACCACGGGGCGATTTCCGAATGGGGACGGTCAAGGCGGGCGTAGAGTCCATCGAACTTCTCGGGAAAGATCACCACATTCCGATAATCCGCCTGAGTAATGAGGGAGACCCGTTCCACCTGACTGAAGTCATTCGTCTTGGCCAGCGCAATCCGCACTCCGTTTCGCGAGTAGGCGCTGTAGGTGATGAGGTACTTCCCTTCCAATTGGGTCACCCGTGGATCCTCCACGCCGAACTCTTCATACTCGGCAAAAGGCCGGTCACGGGCGGGAACCAGAAAGGGCTCTGGATCGGCGGAGAAGTGGAACCCGTCGGAGCTGCGGGCCAAACCAATGATGGACCGGCCGGTGCGGAGATGAGAGCGGAAAAGCATGATGTATTCGTCATGATGCTTCACCACCGCCGCGTTGTGAACGGTTTCCACCGGGTAGGGGATCTCGGCTTTGGTAAGGATGGGGTTATGGCGGTATCGTCTGACAATGTCCGGTCTCATCGTCTTTTCGCTTCCAGGTCAAAGATCGCCGCGTAAACCCGCTCGTACGCCTCCACCATGATCTCGACAGAAAAGTACTGCTGGACCCGTTGGCAGCAAGAGCGCCGATCGATTTCAGAAAGGTGTTCCAGGGCCCGGACGGCCTCGTTGACGTCGTTGACCAGAAAACCCGTCCGGCCGTGTTCGATGACCTCGCGACAGGAGCCGAGATCCATGGCGATTGCTGGAACGCCCGCGCAATTGGCTTCGGCGAGAACTAACCCGAAGCGCTCCGGAATAGTGTTCATATGCAGGAGAGCGGAGGCGCGCGCGAACAGCGCATTCTTTTCGGCTACACCGACCGGACCAACGTAGGAGATCCTGCAGCCATCGATGTGCGGCTTGACCTGAGTTTCGAAATAGGACGTGTCCTGGACGATTCCAGCAATGACAAGCTGCCTGCCGCTCAAACGAGCGACTTCGATCGCAAGATGAACGCCTTTGTCCGGATGAATGCGGCCGAGAAAAACCAGGTTATCCCCAGCAGTTGGCTGAAGCGGATACAACGAGGTGTCAATGCCATTATAGACGGTCGCCAGATAATTCAGCCCGGCGGCACGATCGGAGTCGCTGACAGATACAAAATATCCATCACGGTATTTCTCGTAAACGGGCATTATCTGCAGCGATGAGAATCCGTGGACGGTCGTCAGGACGGGCGTTCTGACCAACCGGCTGAAGGCCAGCGCCATGAAATCGTAGTGGCTGTGGATGAGATCGAACTCAGCGGCATGTTCGAAGATTTCCGAAATATGAAGGTATTCCGCCACCTTGGGATCAACAGAGCGGTCTTCTTCGTATCCCTTGTCCACCACGGCATGCAGACGCGCCGCCGTTACTGAGTTCGCCGTAGCGAAGAGCGTTACATCCCATCCGCGAGCGACGAGGCCCTCCGTGATGTTGCTGGCCACGGTCTCCCAAGCGCCATATTGGTGAGGCGGGGTTCGCCACGCGACGGGCGACAGAACAGCCACTCTCTCCTTGCGCGCTTTCATGTGATTGGTGTCGTTCCTAGTTCATTGCCGACAGCAGTTGACTTAACGGTGCGGTTGCAAAACCCGTGGCGTGATCGGCGAGGGCATAAGGGATGATCAATTCGCCCTGGTGAACAATGGCGCCGCAAGTATAAACAACGTTTGGCACGTAACCCTCCCGTTCGTTTTCGTTTGGCGTCAGCAAAGGTTCGCGCAGACGGCCGATTACTTTTCCTGGATCGTCACGGTCCAGAAGAAAAGCGCCAATGCAGTACTTGCGTAGCGGGCCAACACCATGGCTGAGAACCAGCCAGCCGGCCTCGGTCTCGATGGGTGACCCGCAGTTCCCAATTTGCACCAACTCCCAAGGGAAGGCAGGCTTCAACAGCATTGTGCGTTCATGCCAGAAATGAATGTCATCAGAAAACATGATGTAGATGTTCTCGTTATCCTGACGAGAGAGCATGGCATACCGGCCATTGATTTTGCGCGGGAAAATAGCCATTCCTTTGTTCTCGGCGGCCGGGCCGTTCAGGGTGACGAACCGAAACAGAAGGAAATCGGAGGTCTCAATGAGCTCCGGCATAATCACCTTGCCATCGTAAGCAGTGAACGTCGCATAATAAACGTTTGTGCCGTCGTCATTTCTAAAGCAAACGAAGCGGGCGTCTTCAATACCGTTGCGTTGCGACGGCGTGGCGGGAAAGATAATTCGTTGCGACAATGACTGGTGGCGCTGGAATTGAACTTCGTGGTTCGATAGAGCCAACATCCGAATTCCCTGCGCAGTTTCCTCATCCCCACGTAGATTGGCATTTAGAACGCGAGATTGCGCCAATTCCGTTTGAAGACTAATCAGGAGTTCTTCAAGCGTGAACAAGTCGCTCAGGTTATCCATTACATTGCGCGCAAATTTGCCTATCAGGCGCAATTCGAGCAACTTTCTCGTAAACTGCAATTTTTCGTATTGCGGGTTCGGCGTTTGACGCGGCTCGGTAATGAGACCGCTCGCTTCGTCTATTTCGATCCGGTTGTCCGAATGTATTAGACCGGTACGAAACGTAATTGACGAGATGTGCCCTTCGCCCGTGGCGCGCAAACTGAGAACGAACCGGAGAGCGTTCGGCGGAACATTTGTCTGATCCGGGTGTGGAACGATGGACGGATTGAAAAGCGCCGCAGATTCCAGCGAGTATTCGGCCACGAAATAGGAGCCGATCAAAAGCTTGCGCTGGTAAGTAATGTGCGCATCCGCATCCAGCAACTCACGAAGTTGTTCGAAGCGCTCCCCAAAGAGCTCGTTGATTCGTTCGTGCCGTTGTGAGAACTCGGCTGAGACTTCTTCGAGAAGAAGCCCAACGCGATCTTCCGGAAGCGACATAATCCGTGTGATGATCCTGGAAATCCGCTGAGAATCACCCGGAATGAAAGGCCGAAGAAGGACTCTCGACTGGTCGGGCCTCAAGATTGTGGTCGTGCGTGTCACGTCAATCCGCGTAAGCGGCTCTTGAGGAGTCGTGACAAAGGTGTGGGACATCTATTGTTCAGAGGCTATGGGCTGCCTGAAGCTTGTAAGCATGTTTTGGGTTAGTTGCAATTCAGCGAGCGAAAGCAAGAACGCCAAAGTAGATTCGGCACCCTGGTTTCCGTTGGCCCGGTCGACGTGCAATCCATCGAGGCAGCCGCCCGTTTCAGGCGAGTAGAGTTCGAGACCGAGGTCGTTCCAACCGATGAACCAATCAAACGCACGTTGTGCCTCTTTGTACCACGATCGATCGGCTGTCGCCCGATACGCTGCCAAGCACGCCGAGACAGTCGACTGAGCCTCGACAGGCTGCTGGTCAAAGTTGGCGCGGGCGCCTCCGCGACGGTAGAAGCCGTTGGTGCCGATAGGTCGGAAATGGCCCTTCTCAGAAACCTGCAACTCCGTCAGCCAGCGCAGAGTCTGCAATCCCAGTTCAAGCACGGCGGTTTGTCCAGTCGCGCGGCCGGTGAGAATCAAAGCGTGGGGAAGCTTCGCATTGTCGTACGAGAGAGATTCCTCGAACCACTGCCAGCCTGGCTGGGCGGTCTTATCAAAAATCTCCATAAGACGCGACGTCAGCATGTCTCGGGTCTGGCTGACCATGCTGTCGCCGCTCAATCGATGCAGATATTCATGAATACCGATCAGACCGAATGCCCATGCGCGGGGAGAGGTGAGTGTGGTCAACGTCGGTAGAGCTGAAGCGAACAACTGCCCGGCCATCATTTGGAAGCTTCGGAAGGGAGATCGGCCAACCGCCATACCCAAGGCCCAGAGAGCGCGGCCTTGGGAATCCTCAGACTGTTCTCCGTCCATCCAGCGTCGATCGAAACTCATGAAATTGTGGAAGCGCGATGTCTTTTGGTCGAACGCATGGTGAAGAAAGGCAGCATACGTAGTACCGAGAGTTCTCACCTGTTCGGAATCTTCGCCCAGTTCACCAAGAAGGATCGTCAGGATGAACGCCCGGGCATTGTCGTCCGTGCAATAACCTTCGAGAAAGTTGGGAACGCTGAATATGGCGTGCTGGAACATCCCAGTCGAGTCGGTCATGCGCAGCAGGTGATCCAGCTTCAGCTCAGGTAATTCGCGCGGCTTTTGGTCCAGTGTTTTTGTGGCGAGAGATTTTCGGGCCTGCGCGCCCGCTTCGAGGCGTGACAACTCGAAGGAGTGCATATACTGCTGCGCAACGTTGCTCCAGACCATCTCGCGCCCAAGCTTGTAAGCATTCTTGCGAATAGCGTGGCGACGTGTATCGTCCCGTAACAGGGCAATCACCTCGCGTGCGATCGCACGGGCATCGCCGAACGGAACCAGAACGCCTCGATCTTCCGCCAACAGTTCCGCAGCGTGCCAATAAGGAGTTGAAACCACGGCTTTCCCCGCGCCGAATGTGTACGCCAGCGTGCCCGAAGTAATCTGAGCCTCGTTGAGGTAAGGAGTGATATAGATATCCGCGGCCCCGATGAACTCCTTCAGGTTCTCCAAGTCTACAAAGCGGTTATAAAAAATGACATTCTTTTCAACGTCGTTCTTTTTCGCGAGCATTTCGAGACTCAGGCGATATGCTTCGCCGTGTTCGCGCAGCTCGTTTGGATGCGTCGCGCCAAGCACGATATAGACAACTTCCGGAAACTCCGAGACAATCTCATGCAGAGCATTCAGAACGTTCTCGATACCCTTGTTCGGCGAAAGAAGCCCGAACGTGAGCAGGACGACCTTTCCTTCCACTCCGAACTGATCTTTGAAGTAAGTAGGGTCGACAAATCCGACGTCCGGAATTCCATGAGGGATAAGGTCGATCTTGGCCTCTGGCGCGTTATAG